>JADFPZ010000057.1 GCA_022562075.1 Candidatus Zixiibacteriota bacterium
TGAAGAGCATGTACAAAGTTAGCAGGAGCATTATACTTTGTACAATAAACCCAGTCTCCCACCGGCGTCACTCACATAATACTCCAAGTCGGGCTGATGAAAGTATCAACGACTATCATATTAGAGAGGTCACTAACATCTACTATTTCAAATCCGTATTTAAATTCAGGAAGGTACATTGTGTTGCCTTTTCTATATTCTGTAAAAAAGGCACCGCGACAAGTTAGAATTCCAAGTTCTTGAACATTTGATAAATCAGAGACATTATAGGTATACATTTGTCCGTCGCGACGGGCAAACAAGGTATCACCATACAATTCAAGTGACCAGGTGTATCCTAAGGGTATAATAGTAACTATGACCGGAGCCAGAGGGTTCGAGACGTTATAGCAGACAATCCCCTGTTCTGCTCCCAAAAATAATATGCTGTCCTTTAGCGCCTGACACCAGGGAGTGGAACCGGGGTAAGTAAGAGACAAAAGTACCGGGTTTTGCTCATCCGCTATCGAGTAGATGCCGAGACTGCCATTGCTCTTGCAGGAAATATAAATAAGGCTGTCGGCTACATCCAAATCTCGGGCATCTCCATAATTATTCACTGGCATGTAGCATGTCCCGACTAATGTCACGGCTGATGGCTCACTCACGTCATAGATTGATACTACCGGCTCGCTGTTAAACGTGAGAATTAGCATTATTCTGCCCACATACAAGCGGTTACCTTTAAGCTCCATTGCCATACCGGTAAAGGGCAGCGAAATAGTATCCAGAGCAATTGGCGAAAGCGGGTTGCTTACGTTAAAAACATGTACTTCATTCCCTCGCCCGACATACAAAATTGAATCATTCAGTTCAAGCTGGTCATAATAGGAGCCCATAAAAAGCGGAATATTCTTAACCAGCCGCAGTACTTGAGAGGTGTTGAAAATTTGTAAGCCGTGTATATTAAGAACAAACAGAAACGAATCCCGAGCAATTATATCCAGAGTCCCGGACCAGATAGAACTGCCGGCAAATTCTAACAGTTGAATTGTATCTTCCGAGCGGACGCTAGTTTCTGAATTCTTACTGCCGGCCAGCGCCATAGAATATGCTTCTAATTCCGCCAGAGTGGGCATGCGGTCGGGAGGCAATTTCGGGAAGTCAATTACTATCTGTTCGTCAGCCGATTCTCCATTAGCAGCCGGGTTTAAAACAAGAAAAGAAAAAGTGAAAACTATTGATATTAATATTGTCAGAGTCATCTTACCCAAAGAATCCACCTCAGAATTTCGGGTCAGTAAGTGACCTAAAATATACACATAGTATTTCTCTATCCAAGCAAAAAATTAGAAGTAAGAAGATGGAATATTTGCGTCCTGGGATTCTGAGGAAAATTACCGACAGACAGCTAGGGCGTAGATCTCCACCACTTTTCATTTATGTTGACTGAATCCAATTCAATTTTTTCTCCCGGCAGAGGTGTGGCAACTTGTACTTCTTGTTTATGGACCGCTTGCACTAAGCGCTCTATCGGTTCATCCCATGGGTGAAGTGCAACATCGAAAGTTCCCCAATGAACCGGAATCAAGAGCTGCCCTTTTAAAGCTAGATGAGCCGTCACTGCTTCTTCGGGATTCAAATGAATATCCGGCCAATATTCGCTGTAAGCTCCGATAGGTAACAATGTAATATCAAAGGGGCCAAAGCGGTCACCGATTTCTTCAAACTGATCCGTATATCCCGTATCACCTCCATAATATAGACTACTAGTCGAACCAATAACCACCCAGGAAGCCCAAAGAGTTTCGTCAAATTTCAAGAGCGAGCGACCAGAAAAATGCCGAGCCGGGGTACAAACAATTTTCAATGACCCAAAATCTCTTGATTCCCACCAATCAAGCTCTACTATCTGACTATCCGGTACGAGCCACGCTCTTAGATGTACGCCGACACCCAAAGGCACAAAAAAAATCGTGCCTCGTTTAGCGAAAAAATCTATTGAGTTTTTTTCGAGATGATCATAATGATCATGAGAGATAATGACCGCATTGACTTTCGGCAGGCCTTCTCGGTTTATCACTGCTGGTTGAAAGCGTTCAGTGCTGCCAACTATTACAGACACTCGCTCATCGAAGACCGGATCTATTAAAATTGTTATGCTATCTATGTTAATTAAAACAGTCGAATGCCCCAGCCAAAACAGCTGCAAATCCGAGGTTTTGTGAAAATTATTTAAGTCTATGGAATTTGTAGTTATCAGCTCCAAAGGTCTTCTGTCTTCGCTGGGAAACAAATAATTTTTCATTACATTCCAATAACTACTCTCGGCAATATGCTCTGTTGGTTCGGCATTTACAAACTTACTACCGTCGTAATTTGGGGACTTCTTTATCCGCTTAAGGTGTTCACCCGAGGCACTACCGCCGACTTCCTCATCACCAATGCGAAAGACTACCAACGCCACAGATATCAAGACTATAGTGACCAAAATAACTAATAAATTTTTATTCGAGAGGGAATATTTCATTGCTTTCGCGAGTAAAGTTAATGTAACCGCGACTCGCCTTGGAATAAAATTTGCCGAACCTGTTCAGTGCATTGATGGCATAGCTGGCATGGCATTCATGCCCGTGAGATACTGCATTCCTGAAGGTTTAGCCAGACCGCCTTTGGGTTCGATCGTCACCTGGAAAGACTGGATTGACATCGGATCCGAAATTGACTGCAATTTCAGAAGTGCCTGTCCGTCTTGACCAACTTTGAATACTCCAACACTCACCGGCTGGCCATCGAGCTCTATCCAAAGCTGGTATTCTCTATCAGCGGGAGACGGCGGCATACGATAAACATAGGCTACGGCAAAATCAATTTTAGGATTTAGAACAACTTTTGCGAAGGCATCCTTGTTAGGTTCTACGCCTTTCAAATCTACCAGCCAGGAACAAGGTAAACCGAGCAAAAAAGCTGCATCTTTTTGAACGGAACTATCTTGTATCAAGCGAGCAATTTGACCTTGTGACTGGTGTAGTTCATCTCGAACCTGTAAAAGTTCGTTACGCAGAGAATTAGCCCAGAATAAAAGCAGAAGCGAAGCCGCAATGCTGACCGCACTAACCCAAGGCCAGATTGTTTTTGACGAAACTTCTTTTGAATCAAATTCGCTTTCGCCAAGAATCTGTTTTAGCAAATTTTCTTTTACATGTGAAGCAGGTGATTTCTGAGGAACAGCCTGGCCCAGCTGGGCAGACAGTTCGCTTACTTCACGATAACGAACAGCACACTGTTCACAACCACTATCCAGATGCTCTTCTACCTGGTCATGTTCTTCTTGACTCAGAGTTCCAAAAACAAACTCTTCGATTAACTCGTATGCTATCTTATGTTCAATCATTGGACCTAACCTTAGCATTCAGTGAATTTCGAAGATGGTTCACAGCTTCCCTTAACCTGCTCTTAACCGTTCCCAGAGGAGATTCCAAGTGTGCAGCAATTTCTGAATGCGACATACTTTGATAGTATGATAAATTTATTACTTCAAGATGCTTTTCATTTAAATTCTTTAGAGCAATTGTCACTTCACCCGTTTGTAGCCGCAATAACATTTCGTCTGTCGGGTTGCTGTAATGTTTTGATGAAACAGATTCATCTATCTGCGAAAACAACTCAACACTCCTGCTTTGAGACTTATAACTTTTTGAACGAGTTCGGTCAATGGCCAGCCGACGTGTCATGGTAACTATCCAGGCCAGGGCGCTGCCTCTTTTTGGATCAAAAATTTTCGCTTTGCGCCACACTCTTAAAAATACTTCCTGGGTAACTTCCTCCGAATCGTCAACATTACCGACAATGCTAAAAGCCAAACTATAAACCAAGCTACTGCGATGATCGTATATTTCGGCCAGCGCCCGCTGGTCTCCCTGACGGATTCGTTCAAAAAGACGCTTGTCTTTCTGGATTGCTATTTGACTACTTTCGGCGCCGCTATTCATATATTCATTTCTATAAGTATATACGAAGTAATCCTATGATCCGATTCTTTAGAAGCCACGAGAAAAGCACCGGCCTGTTCAAAATAGCATAGACTTGGGCTAGCCCCGATTCTCGAGTTATAAACTAATCTCCCGTTAACTGATTCTCAAGTAAAATAGATGTATTAGCAATCCAATTTCCAAATCACTTCGTATTTACTAATGAACTAAAACAGATTGATTAAACCTGCAAAACTCTAAAAAGGAGATATTTATGAAAACATCCAGGACAATCCTGGCCGCGCTGTTTTTGACAGCTTTGATTACGACTGCCGCCGTCTTATCGGCCGGACCGCCTATTCCGAACTTTTTGTGGGCTGACGGAAGCCTCTATCGTACGATTCTAACCGGCAATAATTTGCCTGACAATGGCCCTAAAGATGGCTTATATGTCATTCCCGATTTGGCCGGGCAACGCCCTGTTGCCGAATCAAAACCCGGTGACCGGGACTATAACGGCGGCAGATGGCAAGTCTATGTGATTGACGTTGTGGATGCCTCTGCTATTGACCATGAGCTGACCAGCTGGGAAGAAGTGCAGAGTTTCATGTCCAGCGGAGACTTGGCCTTTGGAGGCATGGGACCGGCCTTTGTCTGTCCCGTGATAAAATAGAAAACCTCAAGTTTCCTGTAATTCCAAACACGTTCATTCGATATATAGCCCCGGCCAATACCGGGGCTATTCTTTCGTTTACAATTGACCTCGCTCTTGTTCTTACTTAACTTGACACAATGAAACATAAACCGTTTATAGCTATTTTAATTGTTACCCTGATGTTTTTTGCAGCGGGCTGCGCTGATAAAACCTCCAGTATAAAAATAACGGGCATAACTCCCCTAGCAACTCCTGCTCTGGCGCCATCGGGCGAACCAAATATCTGCACCACCCCAGAAGGCGGAGCTTTGCTTTCCTGGGTTGAAAAAGATACAACAAACAAAATTTTCACGCTAAAATATTCTAACTGGCAAAACAACAGCTGGAGCGAAGCAAAAACTATTGCCCAGGGCAGCGACTGGTTTGTCAACTGGGCCGACTTTCCGGCAGTAGCCGTTCAAGACGACGGGCGACTTTTTGCCAGCTGGCTGGTAAAATCAGCGGCGGCAACCTACGCCTATGATGTCACATTGGCGTATTCAAGCGATGGCGGCAAACTATGGTCGGAGCCATTTTCTCCTCACAACGATAAGACGCCTACTGAACATGGGTTTGTTTCGATGCAGCCGTTAAGTAACGGAAATTTTGCCGTCTCCTGGCTTGATGGTCGAGAGATGGTCGAAGACGGCCCGATGACGCTCCGTTTTGCCACGATAAGTGCTGCAGGTGAAATTACAAACCAGGCGCTGCTCGATAACAGAGTTTGCGACTGTTGCCAGACATCGATGACTATAGCCGGTGATGGCTCTGTGCTGGTTGCCTATCGCGACCGCTCTGAAGAAGAAATCAGGGATATGTCGATAGTTCGCTATGCTGATTCTGCCTGGAGTTCTCCTGTTTCAATCGCAAACGATGGCTGGAATATTGCCGGTTGTCCGGTCAATGGCCCGGTCCTGACTTCAAGCGAATCTCTGGTAGCAGCCTCCTGGTTTACGATGGGTGCTGACAGCAAGGCCAGAGTTCTTTGCGCTTTTTCAAAAGATTTTGGAAAATCTTTTAATTCCCCGATTCGCATTGACACCGGCGATCCCTTGGGACGTGTGGATATTCTATTTATTGATGAAAACATCGCTTTAGTCAGCTGGCTGGAGACGGTCGATAAAAAAACACGCATCGCAGCTCGCACAGTTGGTTCAGACGGAACGCTTTCCGAAGTTGTCACAGTGGCCGAAACATTGCCCAGCCGCTCAAGTGGCTTTGCCAGAATGGGACTTACTGTTGACGGCGTTATAATAGCCTGGACAGATGTTGCCGACTCTCCCGTTGTAAATTCATCGCTGATTTCTATTCAGTAATCTCAGTTAGTCTCATTAATTTGCAAAACTTCAATCGTTTGAAAGTACAAATACTGTTGCAGTATATATTTTAAGAAGAGATTTAGATTTAGGCTAGCGCCCCTGCCTCTTGTTTATCGAGTTCGCTTCTTACGGCGGTGGCAAGATGTTTTAGCTCGAATGGCTTCTTGACCAATTGCCCGACTCCAAGCTTGAGAGCCTCTTCGAGCCGCCTCGATGCCGAAAAGCCGCTTACTATTATTGCTTTCTGTCCCGGAGAGATTTCTATGATTCGTTTATAAGTATCCAACCCGTCAAAGCCAGGCTCCATAATCATATCAAGCACAACCAAATCAAACGATTGGCTCTCTATGATTCTTACAGCCTCTGTCCCGTTTTTGGCTGTGGTAACTTCATATCCGAAAGTAGACAAAACCTGTTGAATCAAATCACGCTGGCCATCGTCATCATCTACCACCAAAATAGCCTCGCTCCCCTCAGGCAAAACCTCAGAAATATCTTTGAACTCTTGTGATTCAGTGGTTAGCGGAAAATACAGCACAAATTCCGTCCCTTTGCCTACTTCTGAGAATACATCGTAGTAGCCACCGTGGTCCTGCAAAATACCGTAGACGACTGATAAGCCCAACCCACTGCCTCTGCTGCCCTGCATGGTTTTTTTGGAATAATATGGTTCAAATATTTTCTTGATGTCTTCAGATTCGATTCCATAACCTGTATCCTGAACTTTAAAAACAACATATTCACCTGCATTTATAGAGCTGTATCCGGAGAAAAGTTTATTTAAGGTCTGGGTTTTTGTGCTAATAGTCAGGGTTCCCTCTCCGCCGAGTGCGTCAACAGCATTAACTACAAGATTCATGACTACTTTAGCCAGATGAGGGGATGAGCCCTTAATCAGTTGCTTTTCACTTTCAAGATCTATGACGAAATTTATCTCAGGATTTTCTTCTTTGATTTGCTCAAATCCCGGATAATCCAGATACTCAGTGATAACTTTGTTTAAATCCGTCACTACCATCTCATAACGCCCTCGGCGGGCAAGGGTGAGCAGGTCTTGAATTACACTGGCGGCATCTCTGGCAGAACTTCCTATTTTTTTGATCTGGTCCCTAAAGGGACTGTCGTCCGGCAATTTCCTTAAGATAAGTTCAGGATAACCGACCAGAGGACCAAGCATATTATTAAGGTCATGTGCCACGCCTCCCGCCAGCAGACCCAATGATTTAATCCTTTCGGCGTTGATAAGTTCTATCTGAAGTTTTCGCTCATTTTCTTCTATTTTTTTCAGCTTCGAGATATCATTGCCATAAATATTAACATAACCTGAACTCGTAAACGGTGAGAACACCAGTGAATAGGTTCGTCCCTCGGATTGCACGGTTATATCAGTAATCTCCTGCTTGATGAGAGCAGATTTTACAAACTTTTTCCAATTGTCCGGAAGCGACTCATTAACTTTGCAATTCCATAATTTCAGAAGCTGCCAACTTGCCCTGTTGGCATAGACCAATACACCTTCGCCGGACACACGCATAACAGGACCCGGGTTTTCATCCGGAAACCTGACTAGCTCATAAATGGCTTCTTCCGTTTCAACTTTCCTATGCTCCATTTCCACAACCAGGCTCTCGTTGATTGTACGAAGCTCTTCATTTTTCTTGGCAGCTCTTTGTGAAACTTGCTCTACCATCAAATTGAAACTTTCAACCAACTCGCTTACTTCATCATTACCGCTGTACTCCAGCCTGCCGGTATAGTCGCCGACAGCTACTTGTGCCGCAGCCTCTTTCATTTTCTTAAGCGGTTTTATGATGGCTCTGCTCAAACTGATCGACATTAAGATTCCAAATAACATTGCGATGCCGCCAATTATGACGGCGGTCAGCCAGCTGTCTCTTTGCTGAGAATATATCGGTTCCAGAGACCTGGTAATCGAAAGGTACCCAAAGAGAATATCATCAACATAGACAGGTTCAGTTACTGTCAAGTATTCAATTTCATCGTCTGACAAAGTTGCCTGGGATGAACTTTGTTCAGGCGCGCTTTCTTCCGGAAAAGAAACCATTGTAAATCCGTTTTCATCTTTGAAAATTATTCTGTCTAATTCCTGCGAAGTTTTCAGCCAGGCGGCAACTTCGGAGATAGCTCCAAGATCATTGTTTTCCAGGGCAATACATATTGATCGTGAACTGGATTGACACAATGTCACCATTTCAGTATGCATAGAATTCATTAAGCTGTTATTCAATTTATAAGTGTATATTGACACTCCTGCCAGAGTCAGAGACGTAACAAGAATTAAACTTATTGCCACGATTCTGGACTGGAGCGAATTAAGTCCCAATAAAAATTTATTGGGTTTTGTCTGTTTAAGCTGTGTCAAAACTTACTTCTAATTCGAGCTTAGTTGTCTTCTCTTTTAAGCTGATTGGAACCGTCGACGGTTATCGTCTTGACTGAGGCAGGCAGCGAATCTGCTGCTGAAACAAATCCGATCGCTTCGGGGTTTTCACTTACAAATTCAATCACCTTTTTTACAGTAGCAAAGCTTTCGGGAGGATCCGCTTTTCCGGTAAAAATGTTCTTAAGCCAAATCTGCTGGTACTCTCTTGTAGTCACTTCCAGAACTGATGATAGCCAAAATTCCTGAAGGCTGGAGCCTGTCTTAAGAGTTGCTTTCAGAATAATCCCGTTGTTATCCCAGTAATTGATTTTGCCAAGATAGATTCTTTTTAATTCAATACTGGAAATATCATCAATCTCGTTTTCAAGATTGACGATTACAACAACCGAACTATCTGTTTCTGCTTCAGTCTTTTTCTCACTTGCCAGCGCGGAATAAAATGAGAGACTCCCGGCGACCAATAGAATTGCTAAAAGCCAGGTTAATTTCTTGGGTGTCATAGCTTCCATTAAAATGCCACTGCTAATGATGAAATAAACATGCGAAAATCGTCTTGCAGGTTGTTATTGAATTGGTGAAAATGAATTTCCGATTTCAAGAAGGTTTTTTGATCAAGGGCCAAATTCATGCCGACTGTCAGCACTGTTTCATGATCATCACCGCTTTTATTGTCAGGATCGAACAGGTCAAAGCGCACTACAGGTGTAAACTTGTTTCGAATAGTGTATTCACACTGAATATAGCCGCCTAATTTATTAATATAGAGACCGGTATTGTTTCCGGTTTCCAGACGAAATAAGGCGCCTTCGCTCTCAACCTTAAACTGATTGAACCAGAACCTCAAACTTCCGGAATATGCCGCTTCCCTGGTATTCAGACCATTTTCGTTGTTCCTGTCCCGGTAGGCAGTTGCCGTAAACTGAACTGTTCTGTCAACATCAAGAATTGAAAACGAAGCACCAATGCCCTTGTTGGCATTGTCATCTACTTCATAAGGATTATTTCCGCGACCATTCGTCAAAAACAATGAATATTCGCTCTCCCATTTGTCATTTGAAAAAGCGCCGTTTATCATAATTCCCAGACTGAATTTTGAATAGAGGCGCCCTCTGGAACCATGCTTGCCATACAATGATGACGGCAGTGAAAGAAGGAGAAGCATCGTGCACTATATTATAGTTCCCAAAAGGAGTCAAAAACTTACCGGCGCGTAGCTTGAGCTTGCTCGAAAATGCGTATTCAAACCAGCCTCTCTCAAGCTTTATTCCGCCTACGACCGCGCCATCTTCAAAATCCGGGCCATGTTCCCATTCTATTTCTCCAAAAACTATTGACTTGTGAGATACATGGTATTTGCTGATAAGATTGAAGTGATGGAGGTCAAATGTTCCGCGTCTGCCGGAAGCGTCTTTGCCGGAAACTTCGTATTCTAAAGTATAATAGCCGTTAAAAATGGGGGCCTTTGTTTCAGAATACACATCTGGCGTTAATAAAATGCCCGAACAAACAAAGCCCAGAAATATGAAATACAAATTCAAATGCCTTGGAAACTTTTCCAACTGTTGCCATCTCATTGCTGCATTCCTCTGTTTAGATTTCGAGTAAGTCAAACTGCATATGCAAAAAATGGTAGACGCCCCAACTTCTCTTTTGGACAAGCAGTGCTCAGAGAGGATTATCGGTAAATTTAGGTGTTACTTTATCTTATTGCCTTTTTTGGAATTGGAAAAGGGCTATCTTAAATAAAAGCGTTGATTTACAAAGGCTTATAAATCCACTACATTCTGTACCATGTCTAAATAATCCGCAAATTCGCTTAGCCCCCAACCAGCAGCTGTTTGGCAAACTGATTTTTGAGCCATAAATGTCATTGCATAAATCGTTTGTTGTAGATAGCTTTTGAATACAATTAAGATTGTATTATGTCATTAGAAAACAGCGTCAGACTCTTGGCCGGAACTTTTGTTCTGCTTTCGGTCTCACTAGGTTATTTTGTCTCACCTAAATGGTTTTTGATGACCATATTTGTAGGACTCAACCTGGTACAGTCATCTTTTACCGGTTTCTGCCCGGCGGAAAAAATCATTAGCAGACTATTCTTCAAAAAAAGCTCCTTCTCATAGACCAATAAAAATTCCACCCTGAAATAATTTCATAACTTTATAGTTGCACTCCGCTTTTGAGAAGATTTCTTATCAGACGAGGAACAAAGAAAAATAACTTCTTAATAATGCCAAAGAGGAGAAATGTTTTGAAGAAACTGGGACTTGTGATACTGCTCTACTTATTGGTCGCTCCTTCAGTCGTTCAGTCAGATGATACAAAAGTCAGCGGTCGACTTTTTTCCTACTGGGGTATGGACCTAACCGATGGCAGCGCTAGCGCCAACGAATTTGGACTGGGGCGAGCATATCTGACTGTAAAATCCAAGCTGTCAGAATTTACAAGCCTTAGAATTACAACAGACCTGCGCCAAGCAGAAGACGCCGACGGCGACACCCAATACAATATTATTCTCAAGTACGGCTACATCGACTGGAAACCGGCTTTCGCAAATAATTCTCTAAAGATCAGATTCGGTCTACAGCCAACGCCATATATAAGCTATCAGAACAAGCTCTGGGGCAGGCGCTATCTTTCTAAAACAGTAGCTGATTTAAACAAATACCTGACTGCTTCAGATCTCGGCCTGTCAGCCAATATTGCTCTGGGTAATGATGGAAAACTCGGGCAGATAACAGCTGCCCTGTTCAATGGTACTTCATACAAGGCGCTGGGTGAAAAAAACAGTCAGAAAGACTTTAATGCTTACGGCCGTTTGAACCCATTCTGGGAAAACGATGATTTCAAACGCTCGGCGCTCGTCGCCCAGTTCTATTATGGCACCCAGAATATCATTATCTCGAACTTAGTTGAAGCTTCTGATTACAAACGCCAGCTGATATCGGTCGGAGGCTTGCTGGCCTATCGTAACACTTTCGATATTGGATTTGACTTAAACTGGTACAGCCTGGGGCAGGGTCCGCTCACAAATGACAGCTCCCAAAGCGGTCTATCTTTACACGGTGCACTCTATTTCAAAGATATGACAGCTGAAAATTCTCTACTTCATACTCTCAATATTTTTGGGCGAATAGACTTAAACGACCTGAATACAGACAAACCCAACGATGGCGACACATACATCATTGCCGGAATCGAAATAGCGCCGACCAAAGGATTTAAGACTTCACTAAATATTCGTAGCAGAAGTTTTGAAGACGCCCTCAGTATTACCGAAAAAGAATTGTTTGTAAATAGTTTGTTCAAATTCTAACTGGAACAGGCTTGGGTAATTCGTCTATAATGCGAGTTCAAAACCAGGAAAATGGCTCATTACGAGTAGTTGTTGCCAAAAACCCGATTATCAAGAACAAATCAGAGTCCCCAGTCATTCTTGTCATCAACTGGCAGGCCGAATTGGAAGACTAAACCCTAATACACGGACTATTTCGAGAAATATTTCTATAAATTATTATTTGGTAACTCGGTTGCCAGTCGGTTTGCGGCGTTTGCCTTTGTTTGGATTTTTCTGATTCTTCTTCTTAGTACGACCAAACGGCTTGGGCTTTTTCTTTGGAATTGATAATTTTGTCGCAGACTGTGGTTTTGATACAATAGCAGGTGCACGACGTGGCAAAGTTTTAGACGGCAAAGATGGTACCTGCTTAATAGAAAGCCCGGTTCGTATCAGCCGCTCTATATCTTTAACATCTTTTCTTTGGTCGAAAGTTGCAAAAGAAATTGCTCTTCCGGCCATGCCGGCTCTGGCTGTCCTCCCTATACGATGAACATAATCTTGAGAGTTACTGGGAAGATCATAATTCACAACCAATTCAATTCCTGCTACATCTATGCCTCGAGCCGCAATATCTGTGGCAACCAATATCCGATATTTGCCGGACTTAAAACCTTCGAGTGCCTCTCGGCGTTGTGGTAGACTTCGGTCAGAGTGAATTTCTGCCGAAGAGTGTTCCATTGAACGAACATTACGCGCAAGTTTTCGCGCCCCATATTTCGTGCGTGTGAAAACTAATACCGATCCTTGGTACTCGGTTAGCAAAACATCCAAAAGCCTGGTCTTTGATTCTTTCTTTATAAAGAAAACTTCTTGAATAACGTTTTCTGCGGCAGTTCCTGATGGAGCGATTTCAATATTTATTGGCAACTTCATATGTTGGCGGGCAAGTTCCAAAATTTCTTTCGGCATGGTAGCAGAAAACAACATAGTTTGGCGCTCTTTATGAATGGCTCTTAATATCTTATTTAACTGCGGAGCAAAACCCATATCAAGCATACGATCTGCT
>JADFPZ010000058.1 GCA_022562075.1 Candidatus Zixiibacteriota bacterium
CCATCATTAGCCGGCGCTTTTCAATCGAGCATTTTTTATTGGCGCTTTTCTGATTTCAGCTTATATTCCTGATAATGTTAGCTAATCCTAAAATCAACTATGGCAGGGCTCATTTAGGGCTATTCTCTGCGATTGCTACTCTCATCATCTTTACTCTCTCTGCTTCTTTGACCTTTGCAGATTCGAAAGGGCAGGTCTCAGAGATAGAGCTAAATCCTTTTACTCTTACTTCTAGCCAAAATGTTGTCGGCTCAATTTCTATTTCTGTTAACCCGGGAACATACAGCAGGCTGGTCGACGAGCCGCGTTTGGTGACAATGGCAGTACCTATTTCAGTGTCGAAAACGGTATCTCTTGAACTAAAACGATTTGAAGTTTTGACAACCGATGCCAGGTTCTACATTGGTACAGTTTCGGGTAATCAAGAAGTTTCTGCTCCTGAAGTAATATTCTATCGTGGCAAAGTGGCAGGCTCGGTAAACTCTCATGCTTATCTTTCGTTTTCATCAAATGACGAATGTACCGGTTACATTACTCTGAATGGAGAAACATTTCATATCGCCCGCTCACCCGGACAGGATATAGCAACAATTTCAAGTTATGCCGGTGAAGCCGAGCTGCCTCCCCTGGCTGAGTTTTGTAAGGTCGAAGATGCCGGTGCAGCCTTTTTCAAGTCTCCCGCCGAGGATTCCGGCCCGGCCGATAGTCCTGCAGGTATGCGGGTTACCGTTATGGCTCTTGATGCCGACCAAGCATTTTTTAATATTTTTGGCGACCTCATAGCGGCGGAAACATATCTGCTTCAAATGTTAGGAGCCGTGAGTGATATCTACCAGCGCGATATCAATATGAAGTTGATGGCATCTTTTGTACGGATATGGTCGACCGGAGGCGAGCCGTATGACCAAAACAGCATTTTCCAATTTCGCACTTACTGGAACAACAACGAAGATACAACTGGATTAGACCTTATTCATCTTATTACCGGCCGAAGAGACTTAAGTTTCGGAGGAATTGCTTATCTGAGTTCATATTGCACCGAATTTCGCTACAGCATCAGTGGTTATATTAATGGCACTTTCCCTACACCGGTTGGGCCTCCGAGTAACGGCAACTGGGACGTAACAGTAATGGCCCATGAACTCGGGCACAACTTCGGTTCCTGGCACACCCACGACTCTATCCAATACATTCCAATAATTGACAGCTGTGCCTATAATTTTGCCTCTCGCAGCACCATTCTGAGTTATTGCCATATTCATCCTGGCTACACCGCCAATATTGATATGCGCTATCATGCCAGGGTTCAGCAGGTAATTGAAAGCGATATCGTCAGCGGCAGCGCCTGTTTCTGGTTTGACTGCAATGATAACGGAATCGATGATTCAATCGATATCGCAAACTTTACCAGCCCCGACGTAAACTCCAATGATATTCCAGACGAATGTGAAGATTGCAACGGTAACGGTATATTTGATAGTGATGACATTTTGGGCGCTTCATTTGACGTAAACGATAACGGTATTCCAGATGAGTGCGAAGCTGATTGCAATGGCAACGGTGTGCCGGACGAATTTGAAGCAAATTTCTTTAATGACGTAAACGGTAACAATATTCTGGATATTTGCGAACCGGATTGTAATAATAATTCAATACCCGACCATATCGAAATATCAACCGGCGCTGTAGACGATTTTGACCGCAATACGGTACCCGATAGATGCCAGGATTGTAACAGAAATTCGGTTCCAGACTGGATAGATTTGGACAGAGAATTTAATTTATATGTTGCTGATCAAGCTGGCGGGATACGTGAATATCATAGCAAGAGTGGTGTACCGATTCAGACGCTGGCCTCCGGGTTGAGTTTCACAGATGTCGCAGTTGGTCCGGATCGGATGATTTACGGTATAGCGGATGAATCAAAAATTGTCAAAATTGATCCAAATAATAATACTGTTACAGATGTTTGGATTGCTTTAGCGGGAGTTTTGCATTCGCTGACTTTTGGCCCCGATGGCAATATCTATGTAACTGATAAAGATCAAGACATAGTTCTAAAGATTGACGGTGTTACCGGAAATTCATTGGGAGTGTTTGTGTCAGCGGGATTGGGGGGAATAATCCAGCCCGGAGCGCTTACTTTTGGACCTAATGGCAACCTGTTTGTCGCCGGCAAATTGAGTAATTCGGTTGTCGAATATTCCGGCATAGATGGTTCACTGGTTGGTCTGTTTGTAACTTCTGGTGATGGCGGGCTTGAATGGCCGCTCGGTTTAGTTTTCAAAACTGACGGCAACCTGCTGGTGACAAGTTCAGTGACATCACAGGTATTAGAATTCGATGGTGTAAGCGGTGCCTTTATTGGAATTTACAACGATGAGAATCCGCCTGAAGGACCCTGGGGGATTACTATTGGCCCTAATGGTAATGTCTTTGTTGTAAGAACACAGGACCAGTTTTATCAGATAATAGAAATGTTCGTTGAAACAGGCAGATACTATCGTTCTTTTGTTCGTCGAGATTTTGACCTATCAAATCCAAGTGGGTTGGCATTTATGCCTGTATCTGCAAATGACTGTGACGGCAATTTTGTACTCGATGAATGCGAAGGTCCTGCTTCTCTTTGTTGCTGCATTGGAAATCGCGGTGATGTGAATGGTGATGGCGATGACGCAACCATCTTAGACTTAACCGCACTAGTCGATTTTATTTTCAGAGGCAGTGGGGATCCGGGCCCATGTCTCGTAGAAAGTGATTGCAACGGCGACGATAGTGAAACCCCCAATATTCTCGATTTGACCTTCTTAGTAGATTTCATCTTCCGCGGCGGCGCTTCTCCGGAAGAGTGCCCAATTCCAGGATGAATTGGCTAAACTGCAAGCAACAGTCAAGAATAGTTATTAAGTACAGTTACCACAGTCACCCTGAGTAGACAAAGCGTGAGTAGGTCGAAAACCACCTGGGTGTGGTTTCGACATTTTCCAATTGTCCAATTATCCAATTGTCCGAATGTAAAAAGGCACTGCTTCATCTGTCATTCCCGCGCAGGCGGGAATCCATCTTTTTTCTCGCGTGAACCCACGCTGCTAAGCTACTCTGAAATAATCCTCTCAATCACGTTCTTGTCATCGGGCAAAATCTCGGCGGTGACCAGGCGCTTTATCAAAGTCCGCCAGCCTTCGTTGGCTTCGAAGCATTGCTTAAAAAGCGGCAGCGAGCGCTCTACCTCACCGGCGGTGACCAGAGTCACGGCGTGCCAGTAAATTATTTCCATATTGCCGGGGGAAAGTTCAGCCGCTTTGGCATAGGCATGACCGGCTTCGTCAAGTTTCCCTTCGACGATAAAATCATCGCCCTGGTTCATTAGCTCGTAGGCGCGGTTTATGTCTAACAGACGGCGTAGTTCCAGCAATGGTTCGGGAGAGTCGTCCACGCGCAAATCAACCAGGCGGTCCTTCCAGCTTTTGCCTGTTGGCTCTCCTGTTACGACCAGTATAGCGGCCGACTGCATCCCGCGGATATCCCCTCCCTCGGCCTGGGCAGCCTCAAGCGCAATCATAAGACGCTCAGCCAAATCACCTTCGGCACTTTCGAATGCTTTTGCCATCGCAGCCGGGACTGTCGGGTTTTCCATCAAATTGGCCTGCACCGAATAGTTGTGTCCAATCTGGTGTCCGGCTTCTGCAATGCACTTGTCACCGGTGTGCGCTGCCACGTTGCCGCGATTGTCAATCATGGCCACCTGACGAACGTGGTAGTTGGGGTCGCTGGCTTTGAGGCCATCAAGCGCCTGAGTGGCGGTCTTGCCCAGTTTCATCATCTCAATTCCAAGCGGACCGTAGGCAAAATCTACAAGTGACTGAGTTGCCACAGCACCGACATTTGGTTCAGCCCAGATTACGTTGGCAACTTTGAACCAGTGTGACTGCACCGCCGCACCGAACTGGCCGGTGGCGCTGTCGTAGGCGACTATCGAGTAGGTATTGACCGGACGAATTGGCAGCACACGCTGTGTGTTGGTTGCTGCTAATGCAAATACTGGTAGCACTAAAACGGAAAGCGCTAATGTGAATTTGAACATGATTGCCTCCTATGGCTATATCTTATTGATACCCACCATAAATGGTGGGGCACCCGGGTTTGCTCGCAAATACGGGCTGCATTTTTACTGCATAATCCGTCACACTGAGCCTTTCAGCAAAGTCCCGCCGAGGGAGTCGAAGTATGACACTGTAATATCTAACGATTCTTCTTCGCAAAATCTTTCAAAAACTTCTCTATTCCTTTGGTGATTGCGTTTGCCACGCGTTTTCGGAAGCGCTCGGATTTTAGCATTTCTTCCTGTTCCGGGATAATCATAAAGGCGCACTCTATTAGTACTGCCGGGTACTGAGTTGGACGATTGACTGCTAAGTTTCCGTGATAGAGTCCGTGGTCGGGTAGCTGAGTCGCTTTCAGCATTTCCCCGTGAATCGCGCGGGCCAGATTGATTGAATGCGGATGATAATAATATATCGAAGTGCCGTTGTTTGTGAAGGGATTGACACCATCGGGCAGAGCGTTATTGTGAATCGAGACAAACAGATCGGCGCCATAAAATTTTGCGATAGCGGGACGGTCGTATAAGGCAACATGCGAAGTGTCGCTTCGGGTCATAACCACTCTGGCGCCTCTTGACTCAAGTTTCTTTTTGAGTTTCAGGGCTATGGCCAGATTGGCCTCTGCCTCGGTGTATCCCGACGGACCAATCGAACCCGGATCAGCCGAATGCCCGGGATCGATTACTACAACTTTACCGCGAAGGCTTCTCAGATTATCAGGAGGTTTAATTAGTTCCAAAAAGAGAGTGTTGCCTTTATAATACGTGTTGTAACCCCAGATATCTTTGTTGAGTGCAATCTTAAATTCATAAAGATCTTCTTCGGGCTGATTCCAGGTGGCAACGTCAATGAAGTCATCATCAAAGTCGTAGCGAATCCAGTCGGTGTCAGTAGTGACCCCAAAAAGCTGGACACGAATAGTCCTGCGATCGTCTTCAATGATCTTAAAGGGATGCTTACCTGACAATGGAAACTCAAATATCAATTTTCGTCCGTGTGATTCTGAGCGTATGACAATTAGATAAGAATGCGTCGGTCTTATGCCCGGCTCAAGTTTTAGCACTGAGTTCTGATTGACCCAGCCTGTTTGCGTTGTGGAAAGCTGTAGTTTGTACCAGTCTCCGATAGCGCCGATGGCCAAAGCCGTAACGCCCTCAGGCTGGAATATAGATTGGTAGCCGCGTCGGGGGCCGTGGCGAACGGTCTGAACTGAGTCTATATAACGCACTGTGAAGGGAAATGCGGGATCATTAAGAGTTACTTTATAAGCGCTATGGCTGATGATAGTCGGGATAGAGTCATACTCGGCATACTTGGCCAGCATTTTGAAATAGACGTTATCTGCGGTGGTAAAAAGTTGGTAGAAGATTTCACTCGGATGCGGAACCGCCAGGTGATATGTGATAGCGGCAGTGTCTATTCTCGCATCAGGCGGGACAGTCCAGGAACCGGTATAGATTCCTTTTAAAAGCAGAGATTCCGGCACTTCACCCGCCCCGAAAACAGCCTCTCCCCAATATATTTGCGGTTGCGGGTTGGTCTCTGGCATCGGCACAGAGTCGACAATGTCATCAATTGAAAACCAGGCGATATGCCCGGGGGTGGCGTGAAATGAAACTCTTAGTTCATCGTCTGCAGCCAGTGTCAGATTACCACGTGGTCGTCTGTAGCCGCCGCTTATTATCATTGTATCAAGCGGGATTGGTTTTATAGGAGGTGGAATGTAAACTTTAAGTTTGTGGGTCCAAATCCTCGCTCCTCCCTCATACATATATGACACGTCATATTTACGCCCCCCTCTTTCAAAGGTCTCTTTTATTTGGTGATCGCTCCCAGGAAACAGCTCAAGTTTCAAATCGAAAACAAAGCTGTCAGGTTCAATTGGTATGTAAGCCAAAAAAGAACCATTTGAACTCAGCGGAACATGATGACCATTGATTGAGAATCTGTTCTGGAACTCTTTTGGCAGCTCTGCTACATTGCCAAGAATAAAGGTTGAATCAGTTGCAGTTACTATCTGACCGGCTTTAGGGTAGATTACATTAATCTTAATCTTAGTGTGCCGCCCGAAAGCATCATCGGATTGGGCGGTAACCGAATAGTGCGGGGTTAGAAGCAGGCTGAAAAAGAATGCGGCAGCAGCGCTATTCCTGAATATACTTTTCAATGACATTTCGTTTTAGTTTGGGGCCGCCGATAATTTCCCGGTCGACCTCAATTGACTCCCTGTCGTAACGAATTCCGTCGGCAATATCATCTTCTAAAAGCAATGGTCCGTCGAGATCAAAGTAATCAGCGACACTTGACATATATATCGACTGGGATATGCCTATCGATGATTCGACCATGCAGCCGAGCATGACTTTTTTGTTTTGTTCTTGCGCGGCACGGGCGATTTCTATTCCCTGAAGTACTCCCCCGCATTTTTCCATTTTAATATTAACGCCGTCAATATAATCTGCGTATTTTCGGTAGTCAGCCAATGAATTCAGGCCTTCATCTGCAATCAGTTCGACTGATTCATTTTTGCCTTTTATATGCTGCCACTCTTTGAAATGCTTCGCTATCGTCGGCTGCTCGATAACTGTGATACCCTTGCGCGACAGGTGCATTATCATTTCTTCGGCTTTTTCCAAAGACCAGCCGCCATTGGCATCAACTCTGATTTCTTTGCCGACTAATTCATCAAGTGCATCGAGAATCAAGACGTCCTCCTCGTGACCCATTTTGATTTTGATAATCGGGCTTTCGCAGGATTTGATAGATTCTATCATGCTCTCGGTATCTTCAATTCCAATGGTAAACGAACTTTTTATTCCGACCGGAGTTGGCATCGACAACAGTTCCCAGGGATATCTTTTTGATTCGCCTGAGAGAAAATGCAGGAGCATAGCCGTAATTGCCGAGCGGGCGGTACTGTTTATTTTCCAGGTCTGGATTTCTTCCATTGTCTCGATTGTAATATCGCTTACTTTTGACAGGAGCTTCAGGCCCTTATTGAGGTCTCTTTCAATCTTCTCAACAGGTGGTCCGGCGTGTATTGAACCGGATGCTTCACCGATGTATCGATTATTCATCACTGCCAGGACGTTTGTCTTGACTGTTGCCGAGCCCTTTGATACGGTGAATGTTTTCTTGAAAGGAATTGAAATTCTTACGGCATCAAGCTGCACTATATAATTCTCCTTGCTTCGGCAAAGTCTCTGTCCAAATCTTGTCTGTAATCCGGCTGCCCGGACTCTATTGATTCAATCGCCACCCCGGCTGAACCAACTGAGCAGTGAATCATCTGCTTTTTCGTGATGGCCATACCGACATGCCTTTTGAAAAAGAGCAGGTCTCCTGTCTTTATACTCTGCCTATCTATTTTATCACCAACCAAAATCTGGTCTTTGGTATCCCGCGGCAACTGAATATTAAACTGCCCGAAAATCTGCTTTAAAAAGCCAGAACAATCAAATCCGGCCGGGGTTATGCCCCCCCAAAGGTACGGTACTCCCAGCCATTTTGATGCCTCCTTAACCAGTTTTTTGCCTGTGACTGGTGCATTCTTCTTTATCGGCCTGACCCGGTTTCGCTTGATATAGGCATTTTTTCCCAAAGGATGCTTTATGCGCAACCCGCCGTCTATTGTTGCAGTAACTCTCAATCTGGTTCCGTAGTAGAGAAAGTGCGGCTGAACATTACTGTTTTTATTGTCTAATAGTTTGGCATCAAAAGCAGAAATGACAGCATTGGCCGACTTTAATTGATTTTCATACTCAACCCTGGATAGCTCCTTTAGAAATCTGATATCCGCCCAGCCGGAGTAGCCATCAGCCTGCTCAACCAGGACATAATCGCCACTCTTTTTACCTGCTTTCAAAGGCTCCAAAAACAGAAGCTGACTGGCCCTCTCGCAGTTGTAGCGCGGCTCCATCCAGAGGTCTAATAAATTCGTAGTAACTGTGGCATATTTCACTGATAAAAATTAAGGGGGTAGTGCCGCCTGAAGCAACAAAAAGGCAGGGGGAGATTGACATTCGAGCTGCCAGAGATTATCCTCAAATTCTGAATTATTGAGGTTACAAACATTTTTGGCGGAGGCAGTCTGAGGTGGACACATTTCTAATAAAAAAATCTGAGATAGTGAAAGTCTTGACAATGAAAGACTGCATGGAAGCAACCGAGAGCGCCTTTCGGTATTACGGCGAAGGCAAAGTACAGATGCCGGCTAAATCGTATCTTTATTTCGAGGACTACTTCGGCGATTTGCGCTGTATGCCGGCTTATATCCGTGATTTGGGCGCCGCCGGGATTAAAGCCGTAAACGTCCATCCCGATAATTACAACGCTGACCTGCCGACTGTAATGGCAACTATTTTATTGATAGACCCCAAGACCGGTTTCCCTCTGGCTGTGATGGACGGCACTCACATTACCAACATGCGAACAGGTGCGGCGGGCGGTATCGCAGCTAAATTTCTGGCCAAGTCAAAATGTGACAAGGTAGTATTCATAGGCGCCGGTATGCAGGCGGAGACACAGCTCGAAGCTGTCATGATTGCCAGACCAGAACTTACCAAAGCCTCAACCTTTGATATTGACAAAGAGCGCGCTCAAAAATTCGCCAAAATCTGCAGCGACAGATTTGGACTGGAATGCACGGTAGCAGATTCTATCAATGAAGCCTGCCAAAATGCTGATATAATAAATACTACAACCTCTACCCGTAAGCCTATTGTGATGAAAGATGACGTTCCCAAAGGTGCCCATATCAATGCTATTGGAGCCGATGCCAAAGGCAAGCAGGAACTGGACCACCAGCTTCTGCAAATAAGTAAAGTAGTAATTGACGACTGGGCCCAGGCCTCGCATTCGGGCGAAATTAACGTGCCGCTGGCTAACAAGCAGCTCAAACAAAGCGACCTGGCCGGGGAACTTGGCAAAATAATCGCCGAGCATAGCAAAATTCGCACTTCCGATGAAGATATCACGGTATTCGATTCTACCGGGCTGGCTATTCAGGACTTGGTTACGGCCTGGCACGTTTATCAGCTGCTGATTAAAAATCAAAAAGAGAAATTGCAGCCATTCGATCTGTTTGCCTAAAATTCAGTATTGAATTTTCAGTCGAAATAGCTGTCTGCCCACTTCTGGACTTTTCTTTTAAAAGCTGCTGCTGTCGAGCTATTTAAGATTACTTTGTCGGCGCGTTTTTGATAATCTCTAAACGGCAGTTGGCTTTTCATTCTGGCTAAAGCGTCGGATTTACTGAGACCTTTTTTTAGTAGCCTTGTCATACGTTTTTCTTTGGAGCAGCCGATAACAAGCGTCAGATCAACGACATTATCGAGTTTCCAGTCAAGCAAAAGCGCTGCGTCAATGACTATCACTTTGTTCTTATCAAGATTTCTTTTGATTTGTTTTTTGAGTTCTCTTAAGAGATATGGATGGACAAGGCTGTTCAGTAATTTTCTGTTTTTCTCACTTGAAAAGGCTAGCTCGGCTGTTTTTTTTCTGCGGAGGTTCCCCATAGGAGTAAGAATCTGAGGACCGAAAGCTCTGGCAAGTTTTTGAATCAGCTTAGGGTTAGTCTCAACAACTTTGCGGCCGATCTTGTCGGCATCAATTACAACCGCACCCATTGCTTTAAGAATATTAGCGGCAGTAGTTTTACCGGCGCCAATCTGTCCGGTGATGCCTATCAGCATTAGCTATTTCTTCAGCTGGCGGTTATACCGTCAGCTTTCAATAATGTCCGCACGGTAGTAGCCACAGATTCAGCATCCATTCCCAATAGTTTATAAAGTTCGTTCGTCTGGCCCGACGAGGCATAATCAGAGACGCCGATTTTGGTCAGTTTCGGAGAAAGTCCGGTATCAAAAATCGCCGAAGAAATAGCGGTGCCCAGTCCTGTTTTGACATTGTGGTCTTCGAGTACAATTACCCGAGCATAAGATGCGATTGTCTTAATATCATCAGGATGCAGATCAGACCAATCAGAAATATTGAACAGGGAGATATTTATATTCTCTGACTCCAACTGCTGATAGCTCTTAAACGCAATCCCAAGCATGTTGCCGGCTGCGACAAGTGCCAGATTTTCTCCTGTGCGGATTTTGTCCATCCGTCCATATTCATAAATATAATCGTCACCAAAGAACGGCTGGCCAGATTCGTCTGTAATGATTGGATTAACAGCGCGCCCCATAAGTACGGCGTGATTGCCGGGATGAGTCAGAACATAGCGCACGATTCTGTCAGTCTGGTTGGGGTCGGCCGGTGTAATGACTTTCCAGCCGAAGGTAGAATTCAAGAGTGCAAAGTAATCGATGCACTGGTGCGTTTTGCCGTCTTCGCCGACATTTACTCCGGTATGAGTACAGAACATTTTCATATTGGCATGATTGATGTCGCTTAACCTGGCCTGGTTGTAGCATTCATCAACAGCGAATACGGCAAAATCTGCCCAGACTGAGATTGCTTTTTCAGCAGAAAGCGAGCCGGCCATAGCTGCTGTGTTATGCTCAGAAACTCCGCACTGGAAAAAATTATCCGGGAATGATTCACCAAACACTTTAGTCTTAACAGAGACCGACAAATCGCAGTCAAAAACAGCCATTGCAAATTTATCTTTGCTGAGGTTTGCTTCGCCGAAAGACAAAAGCGCATTGCCGAAAGCTGAACGGTTATCGAGTTTTTTATTAGCGGCATAGGTGATAGTTTCTCCCGGATTGACTTCGGGAAATAAAGATGGCGGCGGCGGGAAATCTGGTGGCGGGCCATTTTGGCGTTTCTGCTTTAGCTCTTCCATATCTGAGTCATCAATATTTAGTTCTTTTAAGGCAGCGCTTAACTGGTCCGGCTTGAGAGCTGCACCGTGGTAGCATTCTTCGTTTTCCATAAACGAAATTCCCTGACCCATAATAGTATTGGCGATAATAACCAGGGGTTTGCCACTGCTGTTATAGCCTTTTCTAAGGGCGTCATAGATTTGACCTAAGTCATGGCCATCGATTTCCATAACTTCCCAGCCGTTTGATTGCCACTCTGCAGCAATATCCTGAGGCATTATATTTTCTGTTTTGCCGGATATTTGAAGCTGGTTTCTGTCTATTATTACAGTCAAGCGCGGCAGTTTGAATTTGGCAACAAAGCGGCGGCCTTCTGAGACCTGACCTTTTTGCTGCTCACCGTCGCTCATGAATACAAAAGTATGGAAATTCTGACCGGATAGTTTTGAATAAAGAGCTTTGCCGATGCCGGCAGCTAACCCCTGCCCCAGATTTCCGGTATCCCATTCTATGCCTGGAACTGAGCGCTCTACATGTCCTTCATATGGTGAACCTGCCTGTCTGAAGCCGTGCAGCAGAGGCTCTATTGGGAAAAATCCGGCTGCCGCCAGAGCCGAATATGCACCCGGCGAAGTATGGCCGTGTGATATCAGAATGCGGTCGCGGTCATCTCTGTGTGGTTGTTTGGGGTCTACGCGTGACATAAAGTAAAGCATTAAGTAAATTTCTATCGAAGACATTGATCCGCCGGGGTGTCCGGAAGCTGCTAACGTCGTCATTTTGAGAATATGACCACGCGCAATTCGTCCCAATTCTGTTAGTTTCCGGTGCCATTCATCTGAGAGTTTTTCTTCGCTAAATCCGCGCCAGGAATCAAACATGCTTACTTATATCCTTTCAGTAGCCGTTTTCGCATTGCTGATAGTCTCAAGAAAGGCCAAGTTAGTTTGCCGGTAAGTTAGAGGCAAGAGATTTGTGTCTGTCGCAGGTAGTTTAGTTACATTCAGCTGGTAAGGCACCGATTAGCCTGCCGCAGCTATTGTTGTCTGGTGCGCAAGGGGAGCCGGCTTTTAATGTAAATATTAAATTGTCAGGATCACAAAACTGGGGATCGACAGACAGGTTACCATCGGAGTTAGCCTGGTCTGATATTGCTCTTTCCCAATCGCCGCCGGCATTACCGAATATATTGCAGCAGGCAAGTAACGGCTGGCTGCTGCCATCGGCAGTTGCAATCGACTCGCCACTTCCGGAAAAAGCAATAATGCAGTTTTCGAGATAAGGTGATGACGAAGCCAGTCCGAAAATTGCCCCGCCGGTCTGGGCAGAGTTTGCAACGAAAGTGCAGTTGATCAATGAAGGTGAGGAGTTTTTACAACGGATGGCACCGCCGCTTAAGGTCGACTGATTGCCGTAGAATATACAAAATTTGAATGTGGGCGAAGCAGACGTGCAATATATAGCAGCGCCAGATGTATTATATCCTCCTCGGATTGTGAATCCTTCTATAATCGTATTTGAGCTGGCTTGATTTCTTATTACGAAGGCACGGTGAGGCTCATTTTCATTACCCTCACAATCAATTACTGTTGAAGAGGCGTCTTGCTCTGCGATGATAACCACAGATTTTCCCTCAATGATAATATCTCTGTTGCCTTCGCCTCTGTAAATTCCTGGTGCTACCAGAATCGTATCCCATTGTCTGCAGCAGTGACGGCCGCCTGGATGGTAGGTAAGTCTGCCGGTACTCGTATGGCCGTACTCTCAGGCTCGTCCATCGTAATTACAATTTCTTTTTCGCTGCAGCTC
>JADFPZ010000266.1 GCA_022562075.1 Candidatus Zixiibacteriota bacterium
TAAGTTTTGCGGTTGGTCTCTTCTAGCTGCCCGATAAATTTTTGTTTTAGTTCGTCCGGGACTTCATCTTTTGATCTGCCCTGCTTGTTGACTGTCGACTGAAAGCGGATGTCTTCTGGTTGTGGCAGGTAAAACTCTTCTTTCATGACCGAATAGCGGCCGGAGTATTCGTTGACGTTGGCTGAGCGGTGGCGAATCCACTGCCGCGCCACAAAAATGGGCAGCTTGACATGAAACTTAAATTCGACCATTTCAAGCGGGGTGGTGTGGCGGTGGCGCATGAGGTAGCGGATAAGCCCGCGGTCTTCGGAAACTTTTTTGGTACCGGCGCCATAGCTGACTCTGGCCGCCTGGACAATGGCGTCATCGGAGCCCATATAATCGACTAAGCGCACAAAGCCATGGTCCAAGACCTTGAATTCTTTATCTAATAAAGCCTCAGCTTTTTTGTTTATCTCATGCGGCATAGGGAGGGGAATATATACTTACAGAACCGAGTAGGCAATATCAATACATCAAATGAATGTGATAGCAACTGTTGAAAAGTGATTGACATTTAGTCGATTTGCCCTAATTGTAGATATCATAATCTACGCAGTCTAAATTTTGTTTATTTAACTGAGGCGAAAATGTTTCCAGCATTAGGTGCCAGTAAGAGAATACTTCAGACATACACTTTTAGAAGAACAAGTAGCGGTGACTGGTACCTGCGTCTGCCTGAGTACTACGCGAAGCTATTCGGACTGGAACATTCGGATATCATGAGAAAGTCTAATACTGGCTGGCGCAGCACGGAGGGAGATTATAAGTATGCTTATTTCATCGACTTAACAGAGGAGGAAGCGAGATCAGTAAACTTTTTTTGTCAAGATTATCAGCAGTATGTGTTACTTGGATTAAGTGACAATCTTAAGGATGTTTGTGAAGATGAGCTGGATTTTTGTCTGGCACTTGATTACAATTCGGATAGTCCGGAAAGCCTGCGACATGGTAAGAGAACAGAAATAGGAGAGCTAATTTATCAGATTAAGTACCGAAAAAAGATAGTAAAATCCAGCGAGCTTGTTGAACATCTAATACAGGCTCTCAAAAGAATATTACGCAACAAATTGAACGGAGATATAAGTATTAGTTACATTCCGACCGACCGCAGAAATAAATTCTATTTGCCAAGAAGTCTGGCAGGTTCTTTAATTGCCAGCGGCCGATTCCAGGAAATACTGGATAGTAGAAACCCTCTTATAGAAACAACATTGATAAAGTGGAAAGCTGAGGCGAAAGATCTGCACATTAACATGAAAATAAAATTATGGGAAAATATGTACACCAATAATAACGTCGAAATAGATACTGACGTTTCAGGCCGCAATATAGTAGTTGTAGATGACCTTTATCAGTCTGGCACGACAATGTGGTTATATGCGAAATTCTTAAAAGAAAAAGGGGCCGCTCAAGTTATTGGTTTAAGCTGTGTTAAAACTTTAAGGGACACCCACAACTAATGAACTCCATTACTGCTATTCTACAGTTGATGAATACTTCCGGGATTGGTGCCAAACGTCTATCTCGCCTGCTGAAGAGATTACAAAATGAGAGTTATCCTGTTGAAGACTTTGTGATGACATCGACAAAGGAACTTATCGAAAGATATGAATTCTCAGAAAGCATGGCGGCTTCACTCAAAGAAGTGGATTCGGAATTGGAACAATTGTCAGATAAATTCTGGGAACATGAAATTAAAGTTATTACTCAACAAGACAATTTGTATCCGAGCGTTTTGAGCAATATTCTAGGAGAAGATTCCCCCCCTGTGCTTTTCATTAAAGGAGATCTTAAAATTCTGGAATGTCGCGCAGTAGGTTTCTGCGGTTCCAGAAAGGCATCCGAGAAGGGCTGCGAATTGGTAAGGGATTCAGCTTCATATTTAGCCCGCCAGGGAGTCAATATAGTCAGTGGATACGCAAACGGAGTAGATCTTGCTGCTCATATTGGCGCTCTTAGTGCAGGAGGCGTAACTACGCTTGTGTTACCATTGGGAATTCTGAATTATTCTTTAAAGACTTCTTTTTCGGAATTAACTTCAGATGATAACACGTTAATCATATCAGAATTTTCACCAAGACTCGGCTGGGCGGTACACAATGCTATGCAAAGAAATCTTACAATTTGCGGGCTCAGTCGTGCTCTGGTTCTTGTTGAGTCGGCGCTTAAGGGTGGAACATTTGAGGCAGGCAAAGCCGCATTGAAGTTTGATAGGCCGCTTTTCGTCTTGGAATATCAGACTCAACCATGCAAGGAGGGAAATGAGTATTTTCTAAAAAGAGGCGCCTTCGCTCTAACGGAGAATGGAGATTTGGGACCGAGTTTAAATAAGATATTTGACGTCATAAATTCAGAGGACTTGAGAAGCAAACAGCAGTCCTTATTTGAATAGTCGTTTCGCCCTCCCCTCCCCCTCTTGCCAATCCCCCCTTTATCCCTTATTTTATCCGACTAATAAGGAGATTTTTAAGATGGCAGAGAATAACAAAACTTATGAAAAATTAACCAATCGGTGCCGCGAAATAGCCCTGCTTGCCTCATGC
>JADFPZ010000267.1 GCA_022562075.1 Candidatus Zixiibacteriota bacterium
TTCGACTAGTTTATCAATTTCAGTTTCTGTTCTTTTCTCAGTAGCGGCGACAATCAAACAGTCGTCCAGACCGCTATACCAGTTGCCGGCATCGATGCCCGGCAGAATGTTCTGGGCAACTAATGTCTCAATAACTTTTTTGGCAGGGACCGGCGTCCGCAGAGCAAACTCCCTGACAAACGAGCCATTGAAATACGGCTCATATCCTTCAAGAGTGATGATCCTTTCAAAGGCATTTTGCGCTTTCTCCATAGACAAAAGTGCAACTTTTTTAAGACCGGTTTTCCCCAGCAAGGTCATATAAATAGTCGCCGCGGTAGCGCACAAAGCCTGATTGGTGCAGATATTCGAGGTTGCTTTTTCACGGCGGATATGCTGCTCTCTTGTCTGAAGAGTCAGAACAAAGCCGCTCTTGCCGTCTACATCTTTGGTGCGACCGGCAATCCTTCCCGGTACATAACGTACAAGTTCTTTTTTGGTTGCAAAAAATCCTAAAAGAGGTCCCCCAAACGAAAGCGGTATACCGAGCGGCTGACCCTCGCCGACAACTATATCGGCGTCATATTCTGCCGGTGTTTTCAAAACCGCCTGCGCTATCGGGTCGACCGACATCACTAACTTGCCGCCGACTTTCTTAATTAACTCCGAGGCTGAGCTGACATCTTCTAAAAGTCCAAAAAAATTAGGCTGTGCCAGTATTAAGCAGGCGCAGTTTTCGTCGAGCGTATCTTCAAGCCTTGACAGATCGCTTTGGCCGTCCTTTAGTGCAACTGTCACCAATTCGATATCCAGACCGCTCAAATAAGTTTTGAGAACTTCCCGATACAAGGGATTGACTGTTTCAGAAACTACAACTTTGTTTCTTTTAGTAACGCGAATGGTCAGAAGTGCTGCCTCTGCCACTGCCGAGGCGCCGTCGTACATTGAAGCGTTGGCGACTTCCATCCCCGTCAGGCGGCAGATATGGCTTTGAAATTCATACATAATTTGCAGTGTACCCTGGGCTACTTCGGGCTGATAAGGAGTATAAGCCGTCATAAACTCCGGACGGCTGAGTACTGCCGGCAGCGCCGCAGGTATAAAATGGTCATAAACACCACCGCCTGCAAAGCAGGCCAGGCCGGTTCTGGTTTCTTTTGAGAGTTCATCAAAATGCGACAGTATTTCCATCTCTGACATACTTGGAATATCTAGCTCGCCTTTGAGACGCAGTTCATCAGGAATAACGTTGAAAAGTTCTTCGATATTCTTTACGCCGATTCTCTCAAGCATCTCCTGTCTGTCGCTATCTGTATTGGGAATGAATGGCATTTATGTCCTTGATTAAGTGCTCTGTTTTTTGTTCGCCTGTTAAATTGTTTCTAATCAGCTATAATACTTTTGTAACTGGAATCATCGAGTAATTGTTCAATCTCGGATGCGTTAGATAATTCTACTTTCATAATCCAGCCAGCCTCATACGGCTCCCGGTTAATAATCATGGGGTCTGAGTCTAAGGTCTGATTTACCTCGGCAACTTTACCTGTTACCGGTGAAAACATGTCCGAGACCGCTTTGACAGCTTCGATAGTACCAAACGACTTCATCTGTACCACCGCTGAACCGACGTCCGGAAGTTCTACAAATACGATATCACCCAGTTCACTCTGGGCAAAATCTGTAATTCCGATAGTAGCCATATTCCCTTCAACTTTGACCCATTCATGCTCTTTGGTATATTTCAACTCAGATGGTACGTTCACTCTTTGCCCCAATTCCTCTTTCAATTGCTTTCTTTTGCCGAGTTTTCCTTAACTAACCCGGCAGAGTCAGCCGTGCTTTCGCTTTCCTGCTTAAGCAGCTTAACTGCTCCAACTCTTTTTTCTCTTTCAATCATGTTCTCTAAAAAACTGATGTCATATTTCCCTGAAACAAAATCAGGGTCATTAAGAATTTTTTTGTGAATAGATATCGTGGTCGGCACCCCTTCAACGATAAATTCGTCTAAGGCGCACAGCATTTTCTTTATAGCTTCTCCGCGGGTCTTTGCCCGGACTATTAGTTTTGCAATCATTGAGTCATAAAACGGAGGGATGGTGTAGTCCGTATAAACAGCTTTGTCGATTCGAACGCCAAAACCGCCCGGCACATGCAAACCCGTAATCTCTCCGGGGCCCGGACGAAAATCTTTATCAGGGTCTTCGGCATTTATGCGGCACTCTATTGAGGCCCATTTCGGCTTTAATTCTTCCTGCTTAAATGAAAGTTTTTCACCCATAGCAATTTTTATCTGCTCTTTGACAAGATCAACTTCGTAAGACTCCTCGGTAATGGGATGCTCTACCTGTATCCGGGTATTCATTTCCATAAAGTAGAAATTCAACTCAGCGTCAACTAAGAATTCCATAGTCCCGACCCCCTGATAATCGACAGACTTTGCGCCCAGAATTGCTGCTTCGCCCATTTTCTTTCTAAGCTCAGCAGTCATTACTGGCGAAGGTGTTTCCTCCAGAAGTTTTTGGTGGCGTCTTTGCACCGAGCAGTCCCGTTCACCAACGTGGACAGTATGGCCAAAGCTATCGCCTATAATTTGCATTTCTACA
>JADFPZ010000268.1 GCA_022562075.1 Candidatus Zixiibacteriota bacterium
CACTCCTTTGATTGGTTGCTTGCTGCTGATTGCAGCAGCCAGTGCCATTGCCAAGCCATCTGAGCAAAATAGTTTTGATCAGGAGCTTCAAAAAATTAAATACAGTTACGCTTCGGCGCTGTCTGATGACAAGAATTTGTTTTATACACAGGCAGAATTTAACTCAGATGATAATAGTTTCGGAAGCGTTTCAAAGAGCGGCTACAAATCACCCTCAAAGGCATTTCTATTGTCACTGGCTCTGCCGGGATTGGGACAATATTACTATGGCAGCAGAATAAAACCGGTAGCGTTTTTGGGAGTAGAGGCTTTCGCCTGGCTGATGCGTGGTAAATGGAACTCCGAGGGAACAGATATAACTGCCGAATTCGAACAGTTTAACCGTGACCATTGGTCACAAACAGTTTACGAAGAATATCTCTTTATAGTCTATGGGGTAATGGATGATGATTCAGTTAATGCACAGGAAGCCAGCCATCATCTGCCTGACACGCGCACTCAGCAATATTATGAAATGACGGGCAAGTATGACCAGTTTTCCTGGGGTTGGGATGATGCTGACTTAAACGGACAGGTTTACGCCAACTGGGACACAAATCCTCCAATAGCTGTAATAGGTGATACTACTGTGCCGACTTCAGCCAGACGGCTTTTGTACGAAACAATGCGCAATGATGCCAATAAGAAATTTGACAAGGCCAACAAAATGCTGATGATGGTTTTTGCAAATCACTTGATTTCGGCAGTAGAAGCATTTCTTTCGACCAAGAAAAGAAATAAAAGCGATAGCTTTGACCCGGAATTCTCAAGGCTAAAAGTCGAAACCAATATCAAGTCCACCTATGGCTGGAGAGATACACCCTATCTGAGCGTAGGCTATAAATTTTAATCATGCAGACTAAGATAAGCATAATAGTAGTTCTGATAACTGTTCTGGCGTCAGTTATAACAACTTCAGCGGCAGAGGCAGTTGAACTTAAAAAAACTCCTCTTCAGGATAAATTAGCAAGCAACATTAGCAGCTTTTATAATGAACAAATATTTCCGGGTCTTGAAGAATTTGAGAATGAAATTAATTCACAACGTTCATCTGACAATACCGAGAAAAAATCCATCGTTAAAGCAGCCTTGTATTCGGCACTGCTGCCGGGTTTGGGTGAATACTATGTCGGCAACCGCAGCAAGGCCAGAGTGTTTTTTGCGATAGAAGCTACTGCCTGGCTTGGTTATCTGTCTCATAAAGTTTATGGTGACTGGAAAGAAGACGACCTGATTCGTTTCGCGAGTGAGTACGCTGATGCAAATCTTGAGGGGAAAAGCCAGGAGTATCAGGACTGGGTTGGGTTCTACGATGATATTGACCAGTACAATTCACTCGGGCGGGTTCAAGATCAGGACAGGCCGTATTTGGTAGACAATTCTGAAAATCATTGGCGCTGGCAGTCCGATGACGACAAAGCTAATTATCGGAATTTGAAAAACAGCAGCCGCGAGGCATTCCGCCGCGCAAATTTTCTGGTCGGATTAGCCGTTGTTAACAGGATTGTATCTATCATAGACGCGGTCCGTGATGCAAAAAGGTCCAACAGCGAAATAAAAGATGCCGACTTTTCCCTGGTTGGCAAAATCAAGTACAGATTAGAAATAAATCCGTTTAGTAACAACAGGCCCGTCAGTTTTGCTCTGGTTGCCCGCTTTTAGGAGCTGAAGCGGTGTATCGCTCTACATTAAGCATCCTCTTAATAACTGCCCTGTCATTCACCTCCTGTAAAAAAACAGCTGCACTGGCTGAGGAATCAATTTCAACTGATGTTTCAGATAACATCTTTCTCTTTGTAGAAAGGGAGATAAATGGTCTAATTCTGGGCCAGACTTTTAAAGAACCAACAGGAATTACAATTGGCAAAAACGGAACTGTCTTTGTAGTAGACAGAGGCAACAACCGGGTTGTCAGGTTCGATTCACAGATGAATCCGGAAAAACAAATCGGGGGTTATGGACATGGCACCGAGCTATTTAACCGTCCTTCATTTGCGGCCATTGATAACGGCTTAAATTTGTTTGTGTCTGATGAAGGCAACCGCCGGGTGGCCAGGTTTGATGCACGTCTTAATTTTGTAGATGAAATCAAGTTTGAAGATGAAGAAGATCCGTTCAAGTTCGGTTATCCTTCGGGGATCGGAATTACTTCGTACGGCGAAATATGGATTGCAGACAATGAAAAAAACAGACTGTGTGTCTTCAATAATATCGGCAAATTTGACAGATTCATTGGTGATTTTGGTTCGTCTGGAGGGCAGATGTTAAGCCCTGAAAAAATTGTCAAAGATGATGCAGGTAATTTCTATGTCTGTGACGCCGGACACAGCAGAATTGTTGTCTATGATGAATTCGGTTCGCACCTCCGGACCTACGCCTTTAATCAGATAAATTATCCGATCTCGATAGCCATAGCAGATGACATGCTTTGGGTTCTTGATGGCGGAGATTCCAAACTCTTTTCCGTATCAAAAAGCGGCAAAGTATTGGTTTCATTTGGGCCAAATCTGCCGGGGACTAATCTGTCGCTGAAG
>JADFPZ010000269.1 GCA_022562075.1 Candidatus Zixiibacteriota bacterium
TATGGGACTGGCCGACAACATGCACGCCTGCTCACTTGATGATGTCATCGGCACTGCCACCGCTGCCGAACCCAAACTCCGCGAACTAATAGCCGGCTGCGTCGAGAAGATGTAGGGAGGAAACGACAATTGCTTCAATTGATTATTTTGAAAGGACCAATACATGTCTACTGCTCTTGAGTCAAAAAAGAAAGAGACAGCGTCTCTTCCGTCCCGCGATGGCATAGATAAAAAACATAAATGGAATCTATCAGACATTTATGCTGACGATAACGCCTGGGACGAAGACTACAAAAGAGTTCAGGGATTAATTGAAAAAGCCAAAGAATTCGCCGGCAAACTTAACGAATCACCCCAAAAACTTTTTGATTGTCTCGAAATTCGCAGCGAGCTGAACCTGTCGGTCTTTCAATTATTTCAATACGCCCGCTTAAACCGCGATATAGATAACCGCGTTTCCAAATACCAGTCGATGACCGACCGCGCCGCTATGCTCTCGTCACTCGCCGGAGCGGCCTATTCGTTCGTAGAGCCGGAAATGCTAAAAATGTCCGATGAGCAGCTGCAGAAAATGGCCGGGCAATTCCCAAAAACCGACCTCTATGATTTTTATATCAGAGAGCTAATTCGCTCCCGCCCGCATATCCGCTCCGAAGAAGTCGAAGAATTACTGGCCCAGTCAGCCATGGTAGCGCGCGGAGCCGAAAACGTTTTTACTATGCTCGATGACGCCGATATGACCTATCCCGACGTCAAAGACGAAGACGGCAACCTGGTTAAGCTGACCAAACAGCGCTACGCCAAGATTCTGGAATCTACCAATGCTGAAGTTCGCAAGAATGCGCATGCTGCTTTTTATTCCTCTTACAAAAACCATCTGAACACTTTGAGCGCCTCTTTGGCTTCGACTATCAACAATGATGTTTTTTACACTAAAGCCCGTGGTTTTAAAAGCTGCCTACACAATTCACTCGACGGCGATAATATCCCGGCCGAAGTTTACCATTCGTTAATAAGTACCACCGAAAAACATATCGAAGGCTTGCACAAATATGTGGCACTTCGCAAAAAAATACTAAAGCTTGAAAAAATTCACAGTTATGATATGTTCTGCCCTCTATTTTCCGAACGCGACTACGAGGTAAAATACGACGAAGCCGTCGAAGCCGTCATAGAATCAGCTTCACCCTTGGGAACCGATTATGCCAATGCCCTAAAGTATTCTTTCGCAAACCGCTGGGTCGATGTCTATGAAACCGAGGGTAAAGGCAGCGGCGCTTACAACTGGGGCAATTACAAAGTCCACCCCTTTATACTGATGAACTACAATGGCACCATCGATAATATGTTCACCCTCGCGCACGAGATGGGACACGCCATGCACAGCCATCTGTCCTGCGGCAAACAGCCCTATCAAAAAGCTGGCTATTCGATCTTTGTGGCCGAAGTCGCTTCAACGCTTAACGAAGGCTTGCTTCTTGAACATCTCTTAAAAAAATCAAGCGACGATCTTGACCGTCTGTTTATCTTAAACCGTCAGATGGATAACACCGTCGGCACCTTTTTTAATCAGGTCATGTACGCCAGTTTTGAACTTACCATTCACGAAACCGTTGAAAAAGGCGGCGCGCTTTCTCCCGATATGATGACCGACCTCTGGCGCGGACTTACCGAAAAATATTACGGCCCGCATCTGACCATCGATGATTATTCAATTATCAAATGGTGCCGTATTCCGCATTTTTATATGATGTACTACGTCTTCCAGTACGCTACTTCATATGCCGCCTCGCAGGCGATAATGTCGAAGTTTATGGCAGGCGACAAATCTATCGTTGGCAAATATATAGAAATGCTTTCAGCCGGCGGCTCTGACTACCCGATCGAACTTTTGAAAAACTGCGGCGTGGATATGACCAAACCCGAATCTGTCGAAGCGACAGTCAAAATGTTCGCCGACCAGGTGGATGAGATGGAGAAATTGGTTGAGGGGCTGGCGATATAGGAAATTGACTTCATTCGAGCTTCAATGATTCTTAGGCTAAATTGCTGTAGAAATTATATTTGAAAAGTGATATCCGAATTATTCATAATTTCTATATTTAAGACATGCTATACGTTTTCTTAGATGAATCAGGTGACTTTGATTTTTCTCTAAATGGTTCAAAGTATTTCATAATAACAGCTCTTTCTGTCGCTAGACCTTTTGACGTAATTTCTCCGCTAGAGGAACTAAAGTATGATTTATGGGAAACAGGATTGAAAATTGAAAGTTTTCATGCTTCAGAGGACAAGCAATACGTCCGAGACAAAGTCTTCAATATAATTTCCCAAATGATGCCTAAATATCGAGTAGACTCAATAATTGTTGAAAAATGTAAGACTTTTCCAGCTTTGCAAGAAGACACTGCTCGTTTTTATAAGACAATATTTGGCATCCTGCTTAAGTACGTACTTGTAGGAAGCGCTCAAAAACATAGTGACGTTACTTTCGTTACCGATTCGATTCCTCTCAAAAAGAAAAGAAAACAAATTGAAAAAGCTCTTAATCAGGAATTGACTGATTGGTCGAA
>JADFPZ010000059.1 GCA_022562075.1 Candidatus Zixiibacteriota bacterium
ATGCTTTTTTTCAAAATAAGATTCTGATGAAAAATCTCCTCTGGGGTCATTATAGCCACCGACAATAGCGATGGCCAGCCCGCTGAAAAGAATCAGAAATGAACTGGCATACGACAGAAACTGAAGCTTAGTACGGGTAAATATCTTTTCAATACCGATCGCTATCAACGTGATTGAGAAAAATATAACCAAATCATCCCAGTAGTAATCAGAAATAAAGTTCAAATTCTGCAGCAAAAGCAACAGACCAAACAGAATAAGAATTATGCCCCATCTGAATCTTGCCGGAGTCATGATACGGTACTTTCATTACTTTCAGTGCGGGTGTCATTATTGTTCGTTTCAACATTTCTCTCCTCAGAGTGAGCTGTGCGAACAGAATTGGATCTCCAAAATATCAAAGCCAAACCTATTGCAATCAACAAAACCGGCCAGACTTCATGAAAATCAAACCAGAACCAGTTTTCACGTACAAGTATAAGCGACCCAAAAAATATGAGCGCCAGACCGGGGAAATATCTGGTCCAGGTTGACGAGGCCTGATAGACCTTGGCTTGATTATTGGGTTCTGCCGATTCTTTAGCTTTGACTGCTCCCGGAAGTTCTTCAGGGATTATAATCCAGCCAATAATATAGGCAATTACTGCCCAGCCAGCCGAAGCCAGCCCGAGAATAACGGCAATAACTCTGACTACTGTCGGGTCTACATCAAAATATTCGCCCATGCCACCGCAGACACCTCCCAGCATCCTGCTTGTATTAGAACGATATAATCTTTTAGGCATTACCTTCCCTCCTGTTTACTATTATTCAAGTTACAGGATTCTATACGATAAAATAAAGCCCGGGTTGCCATAATATTTATTTCCCAATGCTTTCAATAAATGTCCTAATCAGAGCAGAATCTGCCCTCTTAATCTTTAAATAACGCTCCAAATACTCCAGTGCCTCTCTTTTCTCGGTCGAATCAGTAGTTAGAAGGCCGATTTTGTACCAGGCAAAAGCTAAAGCAGAATCTTTAGAGTTATAGCCAGACTTATCAGAATCAGACAGAGCGACAGACTTGAGCTTTCTTCCCGAAACAGCTTTGTAAACCTCAGCTTCTACTTTCAGAAGTGAGTCTCTCTTATCCCGCCAAAACTGAACCGACGGGGCCAGAACTTCTTCTCTTTCTGTTTGAGCAGCAAGTCTTGTGACTGGAAGATTTACTATCTGAAAATCTGCGACAATTTTTTCGGCAATATTCCCATTGGATTGTTTCTCTTTTACAATATTTGTGATAGCCTCCAGCTCTGAATCTGAAATTATGATTGGAGGGCTCGAAGTTTCAAACTTTGCCATTCCCTGAAGTTCTCTGGCATCGACAATCTTTTTCGGTGACGTCTTAGCTTTGCTCTCAGCCACAGCTGCCGGAACATCTTTTTCAATTTCTTTTAGTGGGGCAGTGGCAGCTTTGTCAGCTGCTTTTTCTCCTGCTACTATTGCTGTCTCTGACTGAGCTTTGGATTCTAGCGCAGAATCTATGAGCACTTCAGCCGATTGCGCTGGCTTGGCGGACTGTTCTATGATTTCATCAAGAATACTCTCATGGTCTTGCCACTGGTAGTAGGTTACTGTCGCAATCAACATAAACGAAGCTGCAAGTGCGCCAATCTTCCAGCCAAACCCAAACCGGTGGAATTCTTTTTGGGGGAGTTCGACTACTTTACCATCAGTCCGAGCAATTCTATTGTCAATCTTTGCTGCCAGGCTGTCGAAATATTCGTTTTCATCCAGCCCGCTCAGCTCTTCTATCTTTTGACTTAAAGATGACAGCTTCTCAAGAAGTTTCCTGCACTCCGCGCAACCTTCCAGATGCCGGCGCAGCAGCTCCATCTCCTGAACTTCCAGTTCGCTGTCATAATATGCCGAGAGCTTGTCTTTGTAATACGAATGTTCCACTACTTACTATACACCTATCACTTATTCTAATAAATCTTTCAGCGATTCCATCAAAAGTTTTCTGGCCCGATGCAGCCGAGAGTCGACCGTACCGGGAGGAATTTTTAAGTAACTGGCAATCTGATCATAACTCATCTCTTCAAACTGCCGGAGTACAAATACTGTCCTGTACTCAAAAGGCAGCGCCATCACCGCTTTGTAAAGTCTTTTCGAGCTTTCGTCCGACAGCAGTTTTTCAAATGGTCCCAAATCTGTAGACTCCGGATCAAATCCTGATTCTCTTAACTTATCAAGCGACTCCTTTTTTTCTTCTCTTCTAATCCAGTTATAGGCCAAATTTCTGGCAATGGTCGCAAGCCAGGGATAAAAATCATGACCCGGCCGAAATATCTTAATCGCCTGCCAGGCCTTAACAAAACTTTCCTGAACAATATCCTCAGCAGAGTCGAAATTCCGTAAAATTGAATACACGAACCGAAACAACCTCTTCTGATGGTTACGCACCAGTATGCCAAAAGCTTCCTGGCTGCCATTCTGAGCAGCCTGGAGTAACTTTCGTTCGTTTGGCCACTTACTACTTTTATCTACAGTTTTGGGCTGGATTTCTTCCCGGGCAAGCCAGAGCATTGAAATCAGCTCTTAACGGACAGGCTCAGGGCCAGAGTTTCCAGAATCAGCTGGTTGGGCAGCTCTTGCTGACGAAGCCGGGCGTTTCCTTCGGCAAAAGCTATAATAATGCTCTCTAATTGGGCATTGCTGAATTGTTCTGCCTGAACGCGGAATTTGTTAATCAGGAAAGGGAAATTCCGCTTTCCTACCGGATTTTTGCCGTTTTTTACCAGATACAAGGAAATAAAATGCTGAATCAGAAGTATTGACAGCATATCGATACTGACTCCGCTTCCCAGAAGCCTGTTTATCACTTTGAGAGTTTTCCGGGGACTCCCCTGAACCAGGACATCGCCTACTTCAAACATGTTAAAAACTTCGTAGCCGCTGCAAACCTGCTTGATATCCTCGACTATAATTGTGTCACCGGATTCCTTGTAGTCTATCAGCTTTTTTAGCTCACCTTCCAGGCCGCCCCGGTCGCCGTCGACCAAACCTGCCAGACGGTTTAAAGCCTCGCTTTCAATGTTAAGACTGTTTGCTGTCAGAGTCTTGGTGATATGTCTGCGAGTCTCATGCTGATCCAGTTTATGGAATTCTACCGTCATGGCAGCTCCGGAAATTTTTTTAAAAAATGCTGACTTTTTTTGCGGGGTCTTTTTCGAGAGAGTGCTAAAAATGATTATACGATTGGGGTCGGGGGCTTTAAGAAGATTAAAAATTTGCTCCTGCTCATCTGGCTTAAACGACTCAATACCTGTTACGATATAAACTTCTTTATCTCCCAGAATAGGATAGTTCGAAAGCCGGGCTATTAGCTCCCGAGCCGAAATATTTCGGGCATCAAGGCGATGATAATTGGTGGAGCGTTGGAGATCAGGAAGAAAACGGCTGCCTATATATTTTTCTGCCTCGGTTCTGCGGTAATCTTCGGGGCCAAAAAAATAATAAAGGGATTTGAATTTCCCAGCCTTTATTTCTTTGAAAAGTTGTGCCGGACCTGCCATAACTCAATTAAAATCGGCAAGCAGCTGAGGTCAATCATAAAGGTTATCTAAGGCAGAATTCTTGTCCGGTTTGACCCAATTAAGAGAGAAGCGGTATTTTTCTTTGTAGCCCCGGGCTTTTTGATATAAGCCCATAAATTTGTCCGGAAGTGGCTCAATATTGTTGAGCTGGTTTACCAGTCTCTTGTTATCACAGAAAATCTGATATGCCGGTCTTTTCATAAACTTCTGATTCGAATCGATAAATTCCAAAAGAGCCAAAAGAGCAGCGAAATCTGTATGATATTCATCTATGCCGTCAAACGGTGCCTTGAATCTGATACCCAGCTCCGGAATATGGAAAACCACCAATCCTGATTTGCTGAAATCGTTATCTTCGGGAAGATTGTATGAGCCAAAGAAACAGTCCATATCAGCCCTAATGGCAATATACGTGCCTCTGGCCAAGTCGTCCCATAACAAATTGAGATACAACAACTTAGGACTTGCGTGGCTTGCTAATAAATACCATAATTGCAAGCTAATTCACTTTTTGAGCTTCATAACTACTATATTAGAAGATTGAACATCCGGAGCATTGGCTGCGTTTTTAATACAGAGTCTAATTGATTTCCTTTATGTGGAGAAAATTGATTATATTAGTATTGATATAAAGAAGCTAACATGAGAAAACAGATATCAAAATTAATTGTAATTTTACTGAGCCTTTTTCTGGCTTTGTCCTGTGAAAAAGAGGTGCCGTTAGCGCCGGCCAAACCGGTAACAATAGAGACGTTTCCCGACAGACTTGGCAGCCAGTGGACATATTACATGGTTGACAACTTACAGATAATTGATTCATCCAAACCTGAAATAGTAATTGATACCGTTGAAGCCTCAATTAGTGAAAGATTGACAGATCCAGATACCGGCGAAGAAGCAACCATCTGGCGCTATAACATTAATAATCGCCCAGCCGTTATCCGGCCTGTATTCTTTAGCAAAGATACAGTCTACATTTATTGGAACTGGGAAAACCGCAGTAGAATAGGTCTTGTCTTTCCTTTTGAAAAAGGAGACAGGTGGCGTACCGGCGGGTTTTTGTCCGGCGATGAAACCACCGTTACAGATGTCATAACAGCCACAATTCCGGGCCGCCTGTTCGAAAATGTATTTGTACTTGAGAATAAAACACGTACTACGGTTTCCACCGACTCAAGGACGATAACACTCTGGTACGTCCCCAATCTGGGATTTATAAAAATTCATCTGCACGAAGAGCACGCTCAGTCTGTCGGCGACACAACCTGGACCTTAGTAAGCCACAACTTCCCGGGCTTTAACTAAGAATAGCCTTCTTTACTTATCGATTTTATCATAACTGATTTCTGCAAATCTGTCAGTCATGCCGGCAATGTAATCAGCCACAACAATTTCTTTTTTCTCTTCAGCCAGCATTTCTCTGAATCCCTCGGGAAGTTTCTCCGGCGTCTGCAAGTAGTAGCTGAAAATCTTATTTACTATCTGAGCGGCCCGCGCCGAATGCTCCAGGAGCTGGGGGTGCCTGTAGAGACTGGTATACAAAAACTCTTTAACTTTTTTGACACTCTCTTTCATATCGCCCGAGTAATCACACAGTTTGCTCTTGCAATTTCTGACTGATTTCAAATCGCTGATATTCTGCTTGGCTATTCTCTTGCTGGTTTCGTCTAAGACATCTAATACAGTCTTGTTTATTAAATTACGGACTATGGCGTAGCGGTTCTTGTCAAAATCTGTTCCGTCCGCAAGACTTGTTGCCTCTATAATTTGGTCTGCACCGATAGACATAACTTCGTCAAAACTAATCAGTCCGGAGCTCAGACCGTCGTCTAAATCGTGGGCGTTATAGGCTAATTCATCAGCTATGTCTACCAGGGCTGCTTCGAGTGTTGGCTGTTCATCGCTTTTAAACTCCGGCAGTACAATTTTGACTTTGGTCTCATGTTTTACGATGCCTTCGCGAACTTCGTAAGTAAGATTTAAACCGGGATGTTCAAAATATCTCCGTTCAAGTATGTCTACTACTCTTAGCGACTGCCGGTTGTGATTAAACCCGCCATGTTCTTTTAGAAGTTTATCCAGAGCGTCTTCACCGGCATGACCAAAAGGAGTATGCCCCAGATCATGAACCAGCGCGACAGCTTCGGCCAGATCTTCGTTAAGTCTCAGATTCCGTGCCATAGAGCGGCTTATCTGGGCAACCTCGGCAGTATGCGTAAGTCTGGTCCTGAAGTGGTCCCGCTCGTGGGGAATAAATACCTGGGTCTTGTATTCCATTCGTCTAAAAGCAGCCGAATGAATTATCCGGTCACGGTCTCTTTGGTAAGCAGTCCTTAGCTCATGCTCTTCTTGCTGATATACTCTGCCGCGAGACTCCGCAGATAGAGCCGCATAAGGCGCCAGTGTCTGCCTTTCTCTATCCTCAATCTCTTTTCTGTTAGCCAGACTATTCAAAGCCGTCTTTTCCTTTGGCTCTTGAGCCAAGTCTATATATCAGACTGAAGTTGTGAGAATAGCCTAAAGCCGGATGAAATGAACCGGCGTATGATATCATGCCTCGCTTGACAAATTTCAGTTCCATGCCGCCGCCAATTTTAAATGGCGCGCTCGAAATCCCCCAATAGAAATTGCCCTTGTCAGAGACAACTATTCTCTGTGCAACGGAAAGTGAGGTTTCTTCGTTTTTCTGAAAAGTGATTCGACCCATAATAGAGTACGCCCCTTTTCCTTTCAGCTCTCCGTAGAAAGAATAATCAGGTTTCAGCTCAGGAGAACCTTCAAGCAAAGTTGGCGAGTTCAAATTGTCAAACGAAGCGGCCAGATAAAGGCGCTCCATTCTGAATGAAAATCCGGCTCCGACAGCAGCCGCTCGAAGTGAACCGTAGAACCCGCCAAAATCATACTCGACTGCCGAGATATTTAATGACAGACCAAAATGCTGATGCAAATAACCGAGACTTGTCCGCATCGTCTTTTCTGCATAAAAGTCTCTCTGCCCCAGCTGTGCTATTCCTGCAGCCACTATGAAATTGCCGACTCTTGTCGCTGCCACCAGATAGGCCCGGTCTAGTTCTTTGATTTCAAATTCCCTCAAAGCCCCGGCCTCAAAAATCCATTCGTTTTGGGTGATTCCTGAAGTCGGCAGCTGAAGCAACGTTGAAGCTGACGGCTCAGATAATAGCAGCGTCCCTCCCATTCCCAGACCTCGGCTGGTTACAAACTCAAACGCTTGTGAGCTGACGGCCGAAAACAGGAGCACAAAAATAAGAAAGCAAAACTTCAGGTACGGCCGGTTCCTCATCGCGCTACCACCACCGGTTTTTTTACTGTGCGCTCACCGCGGGCTTCAAACAGGACTATATAAATACCGACTGGTGCCCGGCGGCCGTCATCGAACTTTCCGTCCCAGCCATATGATGATGCCATAAACAGTTCGTCATCCAGAATAGAACGCACCTGCCGCCCATACCTGTCAAAAATCTTGAGACTGTATGATTCGGCTTGAGGCGATTCTATAAAAATTATAACTGTATCCTGATAACCGTCCCCGTCAGGTGAAAAGTGGCTCGGCTCAATTCTGAGACGCACCGATTCTCCGCTCGATGAAAATACGACCCGGTTCAATTCTCCCGGACTTCCCCCGCTATTTTCCGAACGCCCCCAGATTCCCTCATCGACGCCGCTCTCGACCCGCGACCAGCTAAAATTATCGCCGTAACCTGAAGCGTAATTAAAACTGTCAGCCATAATGTTAAACAAGTCCAATAATCTCAGAGCATCGCCGGAATTATTCAACACCGACCAACCTGCTGGCCGAATTAACTGACCAGAATAAAATGGATAGAAGCTTGTGAATTCTAAACTGTCCTGAGCTAAAACGACATATTCTCCCGGAGAAACCAGGATTTGATTTGAAGTTATTAATTTGACAGAGTTCACGTCACCAATCTGCCAGCCGTTCAAATCTATGTCAAAATTTGATATGTTTTTTAGCTCCACCCATTCAGACGTCAGCGGCGCCTTTGGGTCTGGCAAAAATTCATTGATAATAAGTGGTGGAAACTCGCTGCCGGGTGCGATAAATGATATTTGGTTATTGTAAAGACGATCATCGTCGGGGAGTTTCACTCTTAAGTTTTCATACAGCCCGGCCAAGAAATAAGTTCGCTTGATTAACGTGGTGAACCCCGGCAGGGCGTCGGGTAAGTTAATAATATCGATTGTATCGACAGGCGGTTGACTCGTATCAGCGCTTTCTCTGAACAAGTAGAGAGAAGCTCCGCTAATAGTTGTAAAACTCCGGTTGAGAATATGAACTGTAATCGAAGTTGCGCTATCGCTTGAAAACACTTCGACCTTTTCAAGAGAAAGATCGTTAGCCAGCGGCGACACAGAATTTACCAGCGCGGGACTGCTTCCCGATGGGTCCAAGGATTGCTCTATCTGGCTTGAGTCCACAAACGTTCTCTCCCAGGAAGTGCCGTCTTTTCCGGAGCTCGACCACGTAAATTCTGATACAAGGTCAGGAAACGCATCATACAGCCTGATAGTACCGCCTGAATTTAGTAACGAGAAAAATGCTGCCTGAGGAATCTGAATCGAACTTTCAAACGGAGTATCTCCCCAGAAACCGGAACTGTCTCCCCATCTGGTCTCAAACCCGGGAGAGTCGGCGTCTCCTATAAGTTTTCTGCAAATAATATAATATTCAAAAGGCGCCAGCCGGAGAGTTGGTGAAAACAGAACGGTATCGCTGCCGACAACCAGAGTGTGACTGTTGATAAATGCCTGGCTGGCAGAATTGTTGTAAAGCTCTATCCATTCCAGACTGGTGCTTGAGCCCGGTTCGTTGGACATAACTTCGTTAATTACGATGGTAGAAGAAACAGACGGCGCCATCTGAAGCGCCAATAGCACAACTAACAGAGTAAGTATTAGACGTCCACTTCTCATATTTGGGCCTTTAGTCCTACCGAAAAAGTTGACAGGTGCGGTTCTTTATTTTTACGCCGGTAACTGTGGCTGAATTTAGTTGAGACGGACAGATTTTCAAACAGATCGTTTTGATTTTCAATATAGACGTACCAGTAGTCTATCTGATTTGTGTTATGGTTATACTCTCTCAAGTTGCCCCAAAAATTCATTCGCCCTATCTCTTTACTCTCAAATCTGAGATTTGCCAACAGCGACATATAATCATCTTCGGCTGTTTTTGTATTATAGGCCCAATAAGTCCTGATGCTAATTTGTGCGGATTTAAACTTCAGTTCTGCTCTTGTCCGCCGGGTTATGATTTCATTTTCGATTCTGCTTTTGCTTCTGCTCAAAAAATCGAAGCGCAGCCGCAGACTGCTGCTAAGAGACCGGGTTAAAGCCGTAAGAAATTCAAAATTATATTCTCCGTTTCTACTTTTTGCAAAAACAAACGAGTTGACCAAAAATATATTTACTGCCGGCTGCACAACCGTCTTTAACAATACTCCCCGTTGGCCGCTGCGCTTGTTCGTATATCTAAAGCCAACCTTTTCGATTTCTGCAGTCGATGAAAGATTTCCTCGCTTCGAACCGCTGCTTAAATCTATAAAGTCATCGCCGTAAATCCAGGTCGCGTACTTTATTTCGGCTGTCCCAAAAAAGTGCCGTCCTTCGGTTACTGCCGCAGCAAACGAAGTGCTCGTCTCTGTTTGCATTATGATTTCGCTCCGATTGTAGCCGCTTTCATATTCATAACGGCCGCCAACTCCGTACTTGTAAAAAATTACAGACTCATCTGAGTCCCTGTTACGCAACTCAGAGCCGTTAAACAACAGCATTGGCCTGAAATCGTTCTCAAGAAATTCAATACTACCGGCAAACACAGCCAACGTGTAAAGAGAATCTCGTAGGTGAGAGAGAACAACATTTGAACCAAATGATTTAGACTTAAGCTTCATGCTAAACCCGTTGTGTCCGCCGTAATCAGGATGTAGCAGCGACTCGCTATCAATATCTTTTGAATAACTAAACAGTTTACCCCGGTAACCGAAGAGAGTTCCCAAACCCAGCCGGTCTGAATAATTGCCTGCAATAAGGATTCTGAGCAGACCTGAGTGCGGTTTGTATCTGACAGATCTATATACTATTCTTTCGCTCCCGGAATACTCACGATGAAGGCGCAGCAGAGTTGTTATAGAATTATTGAGATTTAATTTTATCGATGTCCGATAGCGGCTCTGCTGGCTATCGGTCAGCCTTTTTGAAAACAAATGAGATACTATTGCAGAAACCTGTTTCGATGGCGTCGCTCTTTTAATAAAGGCCCGCCTTTGATTTTCTTTTAATTCCGGCTGTGCCAGTTTTTTGGATTTCAGAAAGTGCGATAGATTCGGGATTTCATCGAAAAGATACAGGTTGCTTGAGTCAATACCAAAGCGTATCAACTCCTGCAAAGTTATCAGCTGGACAAAATCTATTTCACCGTTTCTGAAAGCTTCCTCCAGATCTTCTTCTGAAGTATATACGTAAGTGGACAATTCCTGTTGTGCAGAAACTCCGGCACTGCAGAAAATCAGATATAATACAAGCCCTGCCAGCCACACTCTTAAGTCAGCCCATATTTTTTGAGTTTCCTGTAAAGAGTCCGCTCACCGATGCCCAGTCTCCTGGCTGCTGCTTTTCTATTGCCGGCTGTTTTATCCAGAGTCTGCTCAATAAGCAGCCGCTCCATATCTTCGACTGTCCTGTCATAGCTGTATTTCCCCTGAACTCCGGACAATTCACTTTCATCTACTTCACCCGGCAAATTTGAAGTAATCAAGTCACGCAGCAGGCGCACCTCGCTGCCTAAAGAAATAATCGCGCGGTAAATAAGTTCCTGCCCTGCCTCTTCGGTAGACTTGCCGGTCGAAACCGGAAGATGCCTGGCGGTGGAGTGCTGCTCAGTCAGAAATTTTTCTACGTCGTTATGATCTACAGTGCCGCCCGGCTTAAACGCGCTCATTCGATCGGCAAAATTTTTGAGCTGCCGAACATTCCCCGGCCAGTCAAATTTAATTAAGAGTTCCAAAGCCGAATCGGTATATGCCATCCCTTTTTTACTTTGCCAAAAATGATGCAGCAACGGCTGGATGTCGCATTTGCGCTCCAGGAGCGAGGGCACAATAATTTTGATTGCGCTAACCCTGAAATACAGATCCTCACGGAATTGCTTTTCGCTTATGGCTTCGGTCAAATCTCGATTGGTTGCTGCAACAATGCGAACATCGGCTTTTCTGACGGTCGATGAACCTACCGGATAGTAGGTGCCGTCTTCAAGCACGCGCAATAGCTTAACCTGCATCTCCGGAGTTGTTTCACTTATTTCGTCTAAGAAAAGCGTGCCGCCTTCTGCTTTGGAAAAAAGCCCTCCCCGTTTACCGACCGAACCGGTGAAAGCTCCTTTTTCATGACCAAAAAGTTCTGACTCCAGAAGTCCTGCGGCCAGCGCTCCGCAGTTAATGGCTACAAACGGTTTGTCGCTTCTGTCCGAATCTTTGTGGAGGGCCGAGGCTACCAGTTCTTTCCCCGACCCGGAAGGACCAACAATCAGAACAGCTACGTCTGTCGGCGCAATACTTCTAATTGTTTCGGCAACCGCTTTCATCTTTGATGAACGCGCCACAATGCCATAGCTGCTCAGTAAATCTTTGGTTGTGAGAATTTGATTTATTTTGTCAGACATCCTTTTGTGTCCGACATTACCCGAAATCAGGCCATCTAAATAATCAGCTGGCTCTATGCCATTTGCTTCACTTTTGATAAGCTTCCAGATTTCGGTAAGACCGTTATTGCGTCTTATCCTTGAGGCGACCGCCGGTCTGATCTTAAAACTATCACTATCAACTATGACTAATGAAATATCGCGCTCTTTAATAAGCTGATAAAGCTGCGGCAGTTCTTCTGCTATTATCCCGATTTCGTTCCAGTTAATAGAACCACCTGACAAATTGTCACGGCTTATCAAAATTGCCGTTCTTTTATCCTGCTTCATAACTACTGCGACCTCGACTTTTTGCCTTGTCTGGTCTTTGGCGCTTTACGGCCTTTCGGCGGATGAAGTCCTTTGGCTTTTTTGGCCTGACTGACAGTTATTGTTTTTTTCTGTCCGTCTTTGTCGACCAGATTCAACTCTATCTCGCTGGTGGTTTGATTGACATCAACAATGCCAATCCGCACCCGGTCTCCCATTCTAAAAACTCTGCGCTTTCTACGACCAATTAGCCGGTACTGCTTTTCATCAAAATGATAATAGTCGTCATCGATCGAAGAAATCCTGACCAGACCCTCTGCTCCAAAATTATCAAGGCGAACCCAAAATCCCCAGCGAGCAACACCAGATATAACGCCACCGAACTCGTCCCCTACGTGTCTGGCCATAAACTGAACCTGCTTTACCTTTATTGCTTCGCGCTCGGCCGACTCGGCCACTCTTTCGGTCTCTGAGCAGCGAATAGCAACCCTGTCAATTAGCGAAACCACCTGAGAGACGAATTTCTTTTTGTAGCCCTCTTTGCCCAATGAACGAAGCAGGCGATGAACCAGCAGATCCGGATAGCGTCTTATCGGCGAAGTAAAATGAGCATAGTGCGAAAAGGCTAGACCGAAGTGGCCGTTATTTTCACGCTGGTAAACAGCCTTTTTCATCGAACGCAGCATCAGTTCGTTAATAAAATCAGCTTCCGGTTTTTCTTTTATTTTTTCTAAGAATCTTGAAAATTGGACCGGCTTCAAATTGCCGGAGACAGGAAAAGAATAGCCCAGCTTTTTCATCGTTTCAGAAAACTCCGCTATCTTCTCTTTATCCGGCATGTCATGGACCCGGTGAAGAAAATGCACTCTTTTCTTGCTCGCCTCCAGGGCAACTACCTGATTGGCAACCAGCATGAATTCTTCAATTAGCCGGTGGGTTTCCAGACGTTCTCGGTGACCGAGTTCCAAAACTTCGCCCTTATCATCCATAATAATCTTTGATTCAGGC
>JADFPZ010000060.1 GCA_022562075.1 Candidatus Zixiibacteriota bacterium
TACGGCCGGACTGTTTTCTCCCAGCTCGTACTGCATTATCTGAGCCTGCCCGAGAATGACCGACAGGCATTCTACGAACTCATGGAAATAACCACCAGTAATTTTATCCATTGTTCTGAGTCTGTTAACGGAGTCCATATCCTGGTCTGATTTAATATCGTTGCTGATATATTTCGTCCCTTTGGTCTCTGAGAGCTGCAGTGATATGCTTACACCCAGAAACGAAGCAATCATCACGAATAGTTCTTCAAGTTCCAGGGCGCGCTTTGTCTCTCCATAGTATTCAATCCGCATGATCGAGTCTATGCCGCCCCTGATGGGAACTTTCATGAAAACCCTGCAGACAGCTTTATTTGAATCTCCGTTCTCAGTCTCGGCGCTGTCCTTATCGTGAATTACCAGTATTGATTTTTCACCGTTGATGATTGCGGAAAGGTCATCGGTAATCTCGGTTACGGTTTTACGAGTTACTTCATGCTCGTTTTGAAAATTCTTTATACAAACCGCTGAGACATTGTCGGACTCCAAGAGACATACTGATTTTATTCTTACTTTGTCATCCAAAATTTTGAAAGCTTCAATGAGCGCCTGTTCATATACACCGCTCTGGGCCTGGCTGCGGGGTGATTCCCCGAACAACTTCGCCAGCTGAGTATAATTTGTCATTTTACTGCCGCTGCAAGCGCCAAACAATTGACTGATCTGCTTTATCTTTTCGATGTCGCCGGGTTCGGTGTCACCGGGGATAGCAATTGCCAGAATCTGACGTCGGTCGGCATAGGTCGGCGCCTCAAATAGAGCAATGAAATTTGGCGGCCTTTTCATAAATACAGGCTCAGACTCAACAATTTCTGCGGGAATAATAGCTCTGCCTGTTTGCAAGGCATTCGTCCAGCGGATGACGACTTCGCCGTGAAGAGTGAGAGCCAGCTTGTCACTAAGAAGCAAATCCCCTTTGGACCAGCGCCTGTAAAGATTATTGTCCTCAACCCAGTACATAGCTGCATGACTGCGAGCTGCCTGGTCTGTCATTAATCCAAGGAGCTTGTTTATCAAATCAGGGTAGCTCTGCCGGAAATCGAAAAGTTCTGAAACAAACTGCTCTGATATCCGCATTACAGCTTTCTTATCAAGAGCATTTGACTCAAGCAGCACCTGCTTTAACCTGTCTGCTGTCTGACTGCTTAAACCCGAGGAAGTATGCCTGACAATAGCTACTATTGCCAGAACTTGATTTTCAAAAACTACGGGATATAGTTCATAAGCATCGGCGGTTATGATATCAGAATTATTTTCGGATTGTTGTTCGATGGTGGACAGGATATTATCAGGCATAAAAAGCCAGGGATTCTCTTCCGGATCAGCAAGCAACTCTCCAAACACGTTTGGCAATCCAGTACCTACGAACAGGCGCGAGCTTCTGGGAAGCTCGATTGATGATAACTTCTCGGTTAAGCTAACCGAGGCCAGGTCGTTACTTGTATCTGGCTCTTTGCTGCGAGTAATCAATTGCTGCCCCTGCACTAATTAGATCAACCAACATTCACGTCGGTTAAGACTAAAGCAATTTTACCGGCTGGCTTCACAGCCCTTGTCAAGAGCCTGTCGGTTTTTTCGGTGTTGAAAGATTCCCCACTTAATGAACTTCCCTGCCTGAGACGACCCTGGGTAGCTACATTATCTATTTCTCCAAGATTCAGTTCGGAAGAAACTGAAAGCGATTGCTCCATATACTTCGCTAAGAGTGCTGAGACCATTTCAGCGAATTGCATCGTCAGTTCATCAAACCGGGCAGTGGCTTCAGATTGAAATCCTGCCAGACTTATTACTCCAACTACCCGGCCGTTAGACTTGATAGGAATCAGAAGCGCACTCTGGCTTTCATTAGCGAAACACTGAGAAAGTTCCGCTTCGTTTAATCTGTTGTCAAATCCGCAGTTTAAGCTTTCACCTGTTTCAATTACGCTGCGATGGTTTGGCATTAGCGAAAGAATCATATGTCCCTTTTCGGGAACTACTGTTTCCTGGCTATTGCTTCCTGAAAGCACCCGGGAAGTCAAAAACGAATCGCCGCTATCAAGCATTGAAATGCGGACAAAGTCGCAATTACTGTATTCATAGAGAAGCCTTGCCGCATCCCTGAAGGGATCTGCTACAACTCTTTTTTTATCTGTCATATCAAGCGCGAATCTACAAATCGCCTTTTCCCGTTTGAGGACAAGCTGAGTAATCTGATCGCCGTTAATCATGTTCAGAATAAATTCAAAAACAGGAGCTGCTGATATCAGCATTTGAAAATTGCGTCTGGTATATGCTTTTTTTCTGGTGGAACCAACAGTAGCTATCCCCTGCATTCTCCCCTGAGCATAAACCGGAATTGCAATCATCGACTTTATGTCCGATGCCGCCATCATTCTGGTCCCGTACCCCAGCGGTTTTGCGGTCAAATCAGATTCCATTACCGGAATGGCCGTTCTGAAAATTCTGGTCAGATAGGTCTGTGTGCTTTCAAAGATATTTACACCTGTCTCACACAGCACAGTAGCTGTTGCTCCGACTGTCAGACGACAGCTTTCTGTGCTATTGTTAAACGAGACCAATGTTATTAACTCAAGCGGCATTAATTCTGCCATCTGCTTGCAAGTCAGAGAAATGATTTCGTTGGTGTTTGTCAGCTTGCTGACCATGTTTAGTATTCGTTTTGCTTTTTTATCGCAGTTTCTGGTAAAGTCACTGGTCAATATCAAAGTTTGCTGGTCAAGATTGGTGACAATACCGCTTTCTAAAATATCTATAATTTCAGGAGTTATCATTTCGGCCAGCTTGCTATTCTGGGACCACATAACAAACAGCAACGAGCGGTTTTCTGTTACAGGCAGCTTTAAGGCATATCCGAAATCTTTCTGATCGCCAGAGTCTGATGAATACAACTCGTCAATTCTTGTCACTTGTTTTAATTGAAGCTCTTTAGGCCAGGCACTCTTATCCAGATTCGCCTCTGGCAGCAGTTGCAGATTATCAAGACTTCCTGCCGATGCCACTAAACTTGAATGAGATGTCTTATGGGAGATTGAGATAACATCAACCTGTTCAAGCTCGAATCTGTTTAACAGCCAGTTTGCGATCTCTGTAAAAAGCTTTTCAGTCGCAGAGCCAGCCAATAAAAGTTTGGTTAAGGCCAGTAAGCTGCTATCATTCTTTTGAGCGAAATTTGTTTTTGACATTTGCTTTCTTGAAACCGGCAGCCAGTAGGATATTCCTGAACTTAACAAGACAATTCCAGACAAAACGACCATTAGCATCAGGATTTCTGTTATTGCCGCTGTCTCTTTAGAAACAATCTCTCCAACAAAAAAAGTGTTTTGCAAAACAGAAATAACTCCCCAAAATGATATTAGAGAGATTCCGGCAGAAATTTGAGCGTACCCCCTGGGGTTCTTGGCTACTATCCACTTTCTCGTTCTGGATAACATGACCAGCCCGGCCAGAAGAAATATCAACATCAGATGGTCTAAACTTATTAACTGCATAAATCAAACCTGCGTTTGTAACTCTTTATAGTTTGTTTATTTATCGGCAGTTCTATAGCCCTGTTGAGCAGGCAGGCAGTTTGATATTTTTCCTCAGAAGATGGCCTGTTCCCCATACCATATTAAGTCACTATCTAATGCCGGACTTTAGCAATTTCTTATAAGCCACAGCTACTAATAGTGTTATCTAAGAGTGAGTTTTCTGGCACCCCTCTTGCAATAAACTTTGGCAAATGGAGTATATCAGAGCACTTATCTAGTTCGGAGGGAGAAAAAGATGATTAATAAAAGCAGCAAAATCGTAGCAATAATCCTGATTATCTCAGCTTTCGCCTGGGGTTGTTCGGGACATTTTGTGACGGCATCAGATCCGGCCAGCTTTTCAAATAATGACGTGGTTGAATACTTTCCTTTAGATGAATCGTATCAAGCAACATTTGAGCTGACAGAATTAAACCGAGCTTCCGAATTTATAGTTTTCAAAGTTGGTAAAAAGATTCCGTTCCTTGAAGATTCTGCTGTTCAGTGGATTTCCAAAATTGGCAGTTCTGTTGATACCGGCTATGTTGTGGTTTCATCAAACTCATTGACAATATATGAAAGCAGCAATTCCGCAGGAGAGAAAATTCTGGATATTCCCCTCACGGTTGGTAAAAGCTGGTCCAGATATTCATCTATCAGTGCGGGAACAGATGATGATTTTACGATTATCATAACCGACAATAAGCTCACCAATGATACCGGCAGCACCGGCGACAGCGGAGTTACCAATAAAAGTTTCCCGACCGCTGGTTCGTCAGTCATGACTGTTGATAAATATGAGTCAATTCAATTGAACAACGGCGACTACTACAGCAATACTGTCAGGATCTCCAATGACGGCGGCGGCAGCACCAGAAATTACTACTGGTTTGCTCCCGGAATTGGCTTGGTCAAGTATGTAATCGGCTCTTTGGATGCAAATGAGCCAAAGGGTAATATTGAAGCTGAACTAATCAGCCACGGATTTTCATATTAGCCTGAGAAGTTCAAGCAAACAGGTTGGTAACAGTTACTCTCTGTCTGTTTTTGAAATGAAGTTTGGCAACTTTGCCTAAAGTTTTTTCTCCGTGTTTATCGATAAGTCTGCGGGCGGCCTCATCAACAATTGATGAGGCCCCTTTTGGTACCGGCATACCATACTTTGTTTCAAGCTTTTTCATCTCATCAACAAATGACGCTCTGGCCAGGATAGAAGCGGCCGCCACCGGCAGATGCTTTTCCCCTTTTTCTTCCTGAATTAGTTCAATATTCAGATTTCTTTTTGCCAGAGCTCTTTCGACAAGCTCAGTCTTGCCAAATTTATCAATCAAGGCTCTGTCCGCCTGGTTTGACGATGCTATTTCGGCTATAACATCAGCGTGACAGTTTGCCAGAAGTTTGTTGAGGTTTTTTATCTTTTTGTATAGAGCATTGTACTTTTCGGGAGATATTATCAGAATAAAATGAGGGTAGAGCGCCTGCAACTGGTCGCTTATGCCAAGCAGTTTTTTTTCTGCAATTGCCTTTGAGTCGCGTACACCGAGTTCTGTCAGCCGGTCAAAATCTGACTCGCTGCATAAGATCCCTGCAACAACTAACGGTCCGAGAAAATCCCCCTTGCCCGCCTCGTCTACGCCAATAATCTTCCTGCCTGTGGCCATCGGCTATCTGGACCGCTCCAGATACTCTCCGGTACGGGTATCTACCTTGACCTTGTTTCCTTCTTTGATAAAAGACGGGACTTTAACAACCAGACCGGTTTCAAGTTTGGCTGGTTTGGTAATGTTTGTAACCGTATCCCCCTTGGCAGAGGGTTCTGTTTCTATAACTTTTAAAACTACCGATGCCGGAAACTCTATAGATATTGCCTCGTTATCCAAAAACAAAAGCCGGTACTCCTGGTTCTCGATAAGATACCATTTGGCGTTTCCCAGGTTGTCGATAGGCACGTTGATCTGGTCAAACGTATTGGAATCCATAAAGGCAAACTCGCCGGAATTCTCATAAAGATATTGCATAGCTCTGTTCTGGACATCCGGAGCCTTAAAAGAATCATTACTTCCGAATACTTTCTCGACAACTGCACCGGTTTTAATATGTTTTAGCTTGGTGCGGATATTAGCTTTACCGCGACCCATTTTGAAATGCTGATACTCTATTACAAAATATGGCTGGCCATCGACCATTATTCTCAGGCCTTTACGAAAATCTGATGGTGAATGCATTCGCTTTCTGTCTCCTTATTCTACTCTAAGTCGTCCAATATATACAATACCGGCGGCCGGCCAACAATATTTTATGAATTAATTAATTTGAGCTGACTGGTTTTGATTCAGTGCTCTTATTCAGCGGCAGGTAGATTTCAAATTTTGACCCGGAGCCTGCGGTAGAACTCACTTTGATCTGGCCGCCATGAAGATTAACTATCTTGGCAGCCAGCGGTAAGCCCAGTCCGGTCCCTGATGGTTTCAAAGAGAAAAACGGGGTAAAGATACTGTGCAGATGTTCGCTTGAAATCCCCGAACCGTTGTCGGTCACTATAATCAAAGCCTCGTTATCAGACAGCTCTACATCTAATGACACCATGCCCTTTGTCTCATCACAGGCATTTATGGCGTTTTCGATAATATTAATTAGCGCCTGCTTAATCAATAGAGCGTCAATTTCAATTTTGACTTCCTGTCCCTTACTGGCAACTGGTCCAAAGCGCAGGCTAATCTTTTTCTGCTCAAGTTGTGGCCTGAGAGTTGACTCAATCTCCTTAAACAGTTCAGAAAGTAAACTGCTTTCCGGCCTGTATTCCAACGGCCGGGCGAAGCTAAGGAATCTCTCGACCAGCTCCTCGGTTTCTTTTATTTCATTCAGCAGGTCAGTCAGATACTCGTTTTCCAAAGAATTTTCTGAGACCTGGTTTTTTAAGAGCCTGCAAAATCCTGATATCGCTCCCATTGAATTACGAAGCTGGTGCGCCAGTCCCCCGGACATTTCACCCAGAGCAGCCAGTTGCTTTTTTATCTCAAGTTCGTTTCTCAGCCGGGCAATTTCGTCAATATTACTGAAAATTATAGAAGCTCCGATAGGCTGCTGTTGACTATCTGAGACAGTAGAAACAGTATAACCGACCGTGGTTTTGCTGCCGTCTTTTAGTGTCAGCAGCAGTTCACTGTACGGCAGATTCTCCTTTTGAAAAACAACTTTCTCGATAGCTTCGACAAGCTGTTGCTGCTCAGCAAAAAGTTCCCGGTATGTTGAGGCAATAAAATCTTCTTTACTTAATCCAAATATCTCGGAACAGGAATCATTGATGGAGAGAATTCTCCCTTCCCTGTCGAGAGTTACTATTCCGGAATCGGAAGATTCCAACAAATAGTCGTTAAACTGTTCAAGAGAGTCAGCCCGGGATGTTACCTGCCGGTTAAGCTCTATCAGTTTCTGTTCTTTTTCTTTGAGTTCGTTTATTACCCGGCGGTAATCTTCGACTACTTCCTCTGCTTCGGTATCTCCGCCAGCGACAGCCCGGCCCGATTCGAGCGCTTGCTGTCTGAGTTTCCGATAGGGCGCAAAAATGTAACGAACCAGGAGCAGATAAACAAAAATAATCAGCAAGGTAGAAACGACCGTCAGAACCATTACTGTCTGGCTGGCGTCATCAAGATAGGCCAGATCCGGCGAATTGGCTGAAAGAATCAGCAGATGATTTTTATTTGCAGATGCAACCGGATAGACATAGAAATATTCGTCTCTTTCTCCCCGGGCCAGAGTCCGAAAATCCGCACTTAATATTTTACGGGCCAGTTCCGGCAGCTGCGTTATCGGCAGTTCATTGGCAAATTCCAGAAGCCATTTCCGTCTGGCCGCCTGAGACGGATCCGCAGGCATCGACGGCAAAACCATCAGACCGCCCAGCTGATATTTGCTTTTGAAATGTTCAATCTCTTCCTTTGAATTTCGAGGCGAAAAGTATGAAAGAGATCGGGAGATTGAAAAGGCAGCTGACTCAAGTTTGATTGCCAGAGTAGATTTTCTGCTCGTTCGGGCGTTAAAAATTACAAAATTAGACGTAATACTCAGCCCTATCAACAGAGTAATAAGCAGGAGCAGCCAGGCATGGACCCGTAGCTCAAATCTGGATGATTTAATTGCTGTCATAATCTATTGTAGATTATCGGAATAGTCTGAAACTGATTCAGCCTGAATTATTGAACTGTCAGAAAATTATTGACGTAGAAATCGATTATCTGGTCGCCATAGGAAATTGCCAATACGGCCGCTATGGCCAAAAATGGCCCAAAAGGTATCATCCGTTCTTTGCGGAGTTTGGCCGAAAAGCACATGAGAATTAGAGAAACTACCAAGCCTATCACAGAAGAACTGATAAATATGAGAAGTATCTTTTCCCAGCCCAGAAAGGCACCCAGCATAGCAGCCATTTTTATATCACCGCCACCCATTGATTCCCTTTTAAACAGCCAGTCGCCTAACATAGCTATCAGAAACAGCGAGCCGCCACCTGCTAACAGTCCTATTGAGGCTGAGTAGATACCAATTCCTCCGGGCAGAAATGAAACGCCCAGTCCAAAGAGTATGCCCGGCAGAGTTATGACATCGGGAATGATTTGAAAGTCGAGGTCAATAAAGAAAATGGCCAGCAGCATCGTCAGTAAGAATGAAAATACGGCAAACTCATACGAAAGCCCGAACTGCCAGTAGAAATAAAGATAGGATATTGCGTTAAGGGCTTCTACCAACGGGTATCTAAGGGAAATTCTTTTTTTACAATTTGCGCACTTGCCCGCCAGGAAAAGATAACTAATCAAGGGAATGTTCTGGTACCACTTTATCTGGGTGTCACACCCGGGACATCTGGAACGGTCGGAGATAAAAGGAATTTTCCGGGGAAGTCTGTAAATCAGAACATTTAAAAACGATCCCACAGTTAGTCCAAGCACGGCGATTAAGATTAGAATCACATCTGGCATAATAGCCTTAATATCGGCAATTGTCCTGTTAGCTCAACTCCCCTAACCAGTACATGACCAGTGCGCAAGTGACTGGTCCGGCGTTCTCTGTTCTAAGTATTCTTTCTCCCAGGGAAATTGCTGAGAACTCTTTTTCGAGAGCCGTTTCAACTTCTGAATCAGAAAATCCTGACTCGGGACCTATCAAAATCGTTACGTTTTTACAATTTTTCAGGAGTTTTACAGGGTCAGTTTTTCTTTGCTGCTTTACCGGATGAAAAATAATTTTGCAGGAATTTTCATCTTTTGGTTCTGCATTCAGGAAATCACTGTATTTCATAATAGGCAGAATCTGAGGACAAAATGAACGTCGGCTCTGCTTCATGGCCCCCAACGCGACTCTCTTAAGTCTTTTGAGCTTGTTATCAAATTTCGCTGCCGCTGTCATTTTGATTTTAGACTTTTCAGTTACCAGCGGTACAAAATTTTTAATTCCCAGTTCGGTACATTTTTGAACAACCTCATCAAATTTGAAACCCTCAGACAATCCTGCCGCCAGAGTTACCTTCGCAAACGGTTCACCAAAGCCCCGTATCTCATTTTGAATTTCAACAATCGTATCTTTACGGCTGCTCATAATGGCGATTGTGCCGCGGAAAGCTTTGCCAAGTCCGTCGACCACAATTACCTGAGAATTCTTTTTTAGTCTGAGAACTGTTCTGGCGTGATGGGCTTCTGTCTTGGGAAGTATTATACTTTCACCCTGAACCGCCTCGGGTGGTGCAAAAAAAAGAGGTGTTGCCATAGATCACTTTCTGATACAGTAAGTCAGCCACATTTTGCTTTTAATAAAATCAACTGTCTCCAGTTCGGCCTGCTTTAAGGCTGTTTCGATTTCTTCAAGTTCATTAACAAATATTCCCGAGAGAACTAAATAACCATTTTCTATGGTATGTTCAATCAAGGATTTAAAAAACTGTAAAATCGGTTTCAAGGCTATATTGGCACAGATCATATCAAACTTTTCTTCCGGATTAATTTCTCCGATAGAACCGCCTAGAATATCATGCCTGACAGAGACAGAATTCAACTCAAAATTTTCCAGACAGCAATCTATTGCAACTGGATCGTTATCAATCGCTTTGATATAGGAAGCTCCTAATTTGGCAGCAAAAACCGACAGAATCCCTGAGCCGCAGCCAAAATCCAGAAATCTCTGACCCTTATCGAAATATTTTTGCATAAGTTTCAAACAATTGCCAGTCGTTTCGTCATGACCCGTACCGAAGGCCATCTTCGGTTCTATAACGATTTCGTACTTGTAACGAGTGTCACTCTTTGCCCAGGGCGGACGTATCAAGAGTTCAGGGGTTATCTCAATCGGATTTGCCGATTTCCGGTAACCTTCTTCCGAATCAACCGACTCAATTATCTTCTCATGAATCTCAGGTATGGCAATATTATTAATTTCTGCTATTTGGGCAAGATACAGGCGCAAGCCGTTTAACTGCTTAACGTCTGCAATTTTTTCCATAACAAATTTTACGCCGGTTATCTCGGAGTTTTCTGTTTCTTCAAAGATTATGCTGGCCGTTATGTAATCAGTTATGTAGCTGCTGACCGGGTCGGATAAAGTTTCTGGAACATAGATTGTAATTTCGAGATAGCTGCCAGTATCGGAATTTTCTTTGCTCATACACCAAGTGACTGGCGGAGTTTTTCAAAGAATGACTTGTTACCTTTGGGAGGAATCATGTTTTCCTGTTCAGATAATTTAGTGAGCAACTCTCTTTCGTCCGAGCTAAGCCTGGTTGGCACCCAGACAACTAAGTGCACCAGTTGATCGCCGCGACCGTGCCGGTTTAAGTGCGGAACGCCTTTGCCTTTGAGCTTTAATACTTTGCCCGGCTGCGTACCTGAAGAAATTTTCAGCTGCTGCTCCCCGTCGATCGTACGCACGTTGACTGTGCCACCCAAGGCTGCGGTTGTAAACGATATCGAAAGTTCACAAACAATATGGTCTCCGTTGCGAATAAAATAATCATGCTCCTTTTCCTTAAATACTGCCAGCAAATCTCCCGGTTCGCCGCCGTGCGCAGCCATATTGCCCATGCCGTCAATTGTCATATAATTTCCGCTGGATACTCCGGCCGGAATGTTCACTTTGACATTACTTTCACCACGTATACGTCCCTCACCCCGGCAGGTTCTGCAAGGGTCAGAAATAATTTCACCAGTTCCGCGACAGACATCACAGGTAGCAATCTGCTGAACTGTTCCCAGAAAAGTTTTGGAAATTCTTCTGACCTGCCCGGCTCCCCGGCATTGACCGCAGGTCTTTTTTGAAGAACCGGCCGCCACTCCCGAGCCGGAGCAGTCATGGCATTTCACCAATCGCTTAACCTTGATTGATTTTTCTACGCCGCTTGTGATTTCTTCAAGCGTCAACTTGAGTGTAACCCGCAGGTCTTCACCGCGATTGCCGCGACGGCTGCCGGCGCCGCCACCCATGCCGAAGAGGTCATCAAAAACCGAGCTACCGCCAAAATCACGCATGAACGCTCTCAGCGCATCGCTGACATCAAAGCTTCCGCCGAATCCGCCAAAGCCGCCCGTTCCAAAACCGCCGCCCTGCCCCAGGCCGGCATGACCAAACTGGTCATAAGATGAACGCTTCTCAGGATTTTTTAAGATTTCATAAGCTTGTGTAGCCTCTTTGAATTTATCCTCTGCCGATTTGTCGTTGGGGTTGCGGTCCGGGTGATATTTTAAAGCCAGCTTGCGATAAGCTGACTTTATTTCGGCTTCACCAGACTCCCGGCCGATACCGAGAATTTCATAGTAATCTCTGGGTGTCGTCATCTACTTAAATTATTTCTTGTCGTCTTCGACATCGACGACTTCAAAATCAGCGTCTACTGCCCCGTCGCTTTTGGCGCTGCCACCAGTCTCCTGCTCAGCTCCGGGCTGGGGCGTCTCTTCCTGTCCGCCGGCTTGCTGTTGCTGAGCCTGCTTATACATCTCTTCGGCCAGTTTGTGTGACACCGCCATCAACTCTTCCTTGGCTTTATTGATAGTCTCAAGGCTTTCGCCTGAAAGAGCCTCCTGAAGTTTCTTGCTGGCTTCTTCAATCTTTGTTTTCTCTTCGTCAGAAATTTTGTCACCGGATTCTTTTAGAGTCTTTTCGGTTGAGTAAACAAGCTGGTCGGCTTCGTTTCTGGCGGCAATCAAATCCGCTTTCTTCTTGTCCTCATCGGCATGCTTTTCAGCGTCCTGCACCATTTTATCAATTTCTTCATCTGAAAGTCCTGACGAAGCCTCGATTCGAATCGATTGCTCCTTGCCGGTAGCCATATCTTTGGCGCCGACATGAACGATGCCGTTGGCATCAATATCGAAAGTCACTTCTATCTGAGGTATGCCTCTGGCCGCAGGCGGAATGCCCACCAGGTCAAACCGTCCCAGGGTACGGTTGTCGATCGCCACTTTGCGCTCCCCTTGAAGTACATGAATGGAAACCGAAGGCTGATTGTCAGCCGCGGTTGAGAACACCTGAGATTTTTTGGTCGGTATGGTTGAGTTACGCTCAATAAGTTGTGACATGACACCGCCCAGCGTTTCAATTCCCAGAGATAGCGGTGTGACATCTAGCAGAACGATATCTTTCATATCACCGGTCAAAATACCACCCTGAATGGCAGCGCCAATAGCCACTACTTCATCCGGGTTGACTCCTTTGTGCGGCTCTTTACCAAATATAGTCTTAACTGTCTCGATAACTTTGGGCATGCGGGTCATGCCGCCGACTAAGACGACTTCATCAATATCCGAGGCTGACAGTTTGGCATCTGCCAGCGCAGTCTTGCAGGGACCGACAGTTCTTTCAATCAGGTCATCTGTCAGCTGTTCCAGCTTGGCTCTGGTTAAAGTCAGATCAAGATGCTTGGGGCCGGACTGGTCGGCAGTTACAAAAGGCAGATTGATATTGGTCTGCATGGTTGAAGAGAGCTCAATCTTTGCTTTTTCTGCCGCTTCTTTAAGTCTCTGCAAGGCCATGC
>JADFPZ010000001.1 GCA_022562075.1 Candidatus Zixiibacteriota bacterium
GAGAGTTTCACTTTATCGCCACTCAAGCTGATGACGCTACTAAGACCATTAATCTTTATGTCGACGGAAATCTCGAAGACACGTTTACGGAAACCGCGAGTAGTTTTGGAAGCTGGGCTTCTGCTAAAACGGGTGACGGAAAGCTGGGGAAGAGTGATACACAACTGCTTCCAGGACCATTGTTTTACAGCGGGATCGTTGATGAACTCGAACTGTACGATCGCGTCCTCTCTACGGCTGAAATCCAGGCCATCTTCAACGCCGGCAGCGCAGGTAAGTGTAAAGCGTCTGGCGACACAACACCGCCGGAAGTGATCTGCGCCGTGGAAACCGATGCGCTCTGGCCGCCGAACCACAACCTCATCGATGTCGGACTCGATTTCATCGCCATTGACGATACCGATCCAGATCCTGTAATCGACGTGCTGGTGTTTGCCGATGAGGACGATGAGGAGCCGACAGAAAATCATAAGGACCAAGACTGAAAGCTGTGCCAAAGTTACCAAAGCACTCAAATGAGGCATCTATTACGCCGGTTTGCTGAACACCAAAAAACAGCGGCCAGTTGATTAGATGGGAGGGGATCGAGTCTGAAATGCTCAGGGTAGATTGCTCAAATAATTGTACTTTGTCTAAATTCCTGAGGTCTTTGGCTGAGCTATCAGAGACAGCACTTAAACAGACCAGCAACGACAAAATCAGAAAGTTATGTATGAGCTTCATTTGTCCTCCCCAAGATTTAACGCCTTGTTAGGAATATAGAATATTTTCCATATTCCAAAACTCCTATTTGTCAAAGGTTCTAAGAACACCTACCTAATAAGCCAAAATTGAGGGGAGGCTGCAAAAACAGTCATATATTAGCCTATTTTGTTCACCCAAGAGACGGCTGAAGGGCTATTCTGTTTAATAACAAGAGTAGTTTCTGCGCTTTAAATTCTACTTTCAATTGGTCTGCATATTGCATTGGGGGACAATGCCCTGTCTGCCCTTGACAATCAGGGCTAAAAGGATATATTTTGGGTGTACAACAGGTAACAAGCGTACTACACAAGGCTTCTACCTTACATCACGTGATTCTTTTGATAGAAAAAGAGTTAAAGTACTGGCACCGGGCTGGCCGGATGAATAATCAAAGAGCGCAATTAGGCGCTGATCCGATAAGCAGGTTTGCTTAATATTTGGCCGCCTTAAGGATAAAGACTTAATAAACTTGAGTCAACCAATGTGGAGGAAAGAAAACGGCAAGAGGTGATTCCTTTGCCAGGGTCTCATTTGCAGGGCTGTGAAATTCTGCCTGCAGCTGTTTACCAATAGCAACTTACCTGAATCATAAAGATGAATTCCACTTTTCTAAATAATATAGAGACGAGCTTTACCAAAAAGGAAAGTAAGTGAGAGAGAATTTTGGCCAGAGTTTAATACTCAAGACCATCGTTTTTACAGTACTGCTGTCAGCAGTTTTTGCAAGTACCGGTGCTGCAACTACCTATATCTCTTGTGATACTACCGAGGTCACTAGTCATTTCACTCTTATTTTTGAGGGAGTGACCTATGATACGGTAGCAAGCACCTCCAAGTGGGATTATTCTTTGCGATGGGACGGGCAGCCGCCTGAGCTGAGCTACTTCTTCATAGAACTCTGCTCATTAATTACAGAACAGAATTTGGTTGCAGCTGAACCGAGCTTAGGCACTATTGGCAAAAATGGTAATTTAAAGCTGTGGGGCATAAAGTGGGATGACATTGAAAATTTTCCATCTGATACCTCATTCACGTTCAGCTTCACTTTGGATCAGCTGCTGGCCCTTGATCATACCCAATTTGCTCCCAAAGCAGGTGTTAATAAAAATATTGCTACAATATGCGGCCCTTCAGTTTTCTGTGAAGGACTTGATGATCAATGTATCGGAAACATTCCACCCGCCGCATATTGCCCCCCAGATACCAGTATTTTTCTCTGTGAACTTCAGGAACTCTGTTTAACCGGATTCGGTGCGTCTGACCCGGATAATAACTTAGCCTCGATTGAAATTTCAGGCGGAGTATTGAACGGTGATACAGTCTGCTTTGTGCCTGTCGAAGGAGCTAACACTATTACGTTGATTGCCACAGATAGCTGCGGCCAGGCTGATACTTGTACAACTATTGTAACTGTTTCTTTGGGTCAGCCGCCCTTTATTACAGCCAGTGCGCCGACAGAAATCAAGCTATGTCAACCTGAAACTGTTTGCCTTAACTTTGCTGTTGGTGACCCGAATAATGATATTGACTCAATTTGGACAAGTTTTGGCCAGATCATAGACAATGATAAAGTTTGTTTTCAAGCTGACAGTTCTGCTGTCTATCAGATAGTATTGTCAGTCATAGATTCCTGTGGACTCAGTGCAGTAGATAGTTTCGAAATTTTCATTAGTATTAACGAAGCGCCTGTAATAGTTGATATAGATACTACAGACAGCTATTTCTGCGAGGGGGCCAACCAAGTTTGCGTAAAACTAACAATCGACAATCCCAATGGCGGATTGACCGGCAGCAGCAATCTGGGCGTGTTTAATGCCTCAGACAGTACGGTTTGCTTTTATGTCGACAGCTCTGGTCGCTACTGCGATTATGTCATAATTACTAATAGCTGCGGGTTGTCAGACACTATTTCTTACTGTATTGATGTTGTCGTCAATTATCCCCCGGTAGCTGTTTGTCCTCCGAATGATACAATAACCGCCTGCGCACCCGGGCAAATTTGTCTGCCGGGATTTAATGCGACAGACCAGGATGGAAACATTGCCGAGGTAATAGTAATCGGTGGAACTCTTTCAGGGGATACTGTCTGCTTCGTACCAGTACAGGGGGACAATGTCATAACTTTGATAGTCACAGACAGCTGTGGACTTTCCGACAGTTGCACAACGATTATAACGGTAATTAACAACGGCAGTCCGCTAGAAGTAATACAAGCCATGCCCGACACGACCATTTATCTCTGTCAGCCAAGTTATGTCTGTCTGCCGCTTGAATTTGGTTATGATAATATCAGTCTGCCAGACTCAAGCATTACAGTAAATATAGGTCAATATGAAAATGGCTTCGTCTGTTTCGTGCCCTATGACAGCGGCAATTATATGATTATTGCTACTGCTACAGATTCCTGCGGAAACATAGTTGCTGATACGGCCGTCGTAAGAATTCTGACCGACCAGTTTGTTGATCTGGCCTGCCCGCCAGACACGTTGATTTTCATCTGTCAGCCTGAAACACTCTGTTTCCCTCTGGGTAATATTCCAGAGTGGGCGGATATCCAGGTTAGCGGTATTGCTACCTGGTATGATGCAGAGAATAACCAGGTTTGTTTTTATGCTGAATGCGGAGTTCGCAACCGGATTATTGTAAAGGCAATCACGCCCTGCGATACTATAAGCTGCGAGTTTACTGTTGATGTTGAATGTAACCAGCCGCCCTTGGTATTCTTGTCGGCTGATACATCGATTGCTATGTGCGTTGCCGACACTGTTGGTATTCCGATTGCAATAATCGATCCCAATGGCAATATCAACAGTATAGAGTTGCCCGATTTTGTTAGCTACGACGAATTTGCCGGCTTGATTTTATTTATGGCTGATACCAGCGGCCAATATGAAATTATCGTCACAGTAACCGATAGCTGTCAGGCCTCGAAGACTGACCGTATAATAGTAAGCATAACAATTGATGAACCTCCAGTTTGCCAGCTTCCGTCCGATACCAGTTTCTTTATCTGTGGACCGGCCGAGATTTCATTACCGATTTCTGCTTACGACATCGACCAGTCAGATCCAGTTTGTACTGTTATAAGCGGCGCTGGTTCTGTGGTAGACGGATACTGGGTCTATCAAGCCGATTCCAATGCCATACTTGATGTTGTAATAGAGTGCCGTGACAATTGTGATAATGTTTGTATTGATAGTTTCAGAGTAGTAATTGATATCAACGAAGCACCTGTCTGCGATGTTCCGTCTGATACTGTCTTTAACCTTTGTGAAATAACAGAAATTTGTCTGCCGATATTCGGTACTGATGCTGATGGCAATCTTTTGGATTGCGAAATTGTCTCCGGGCCTGGAAGTTTAGCAGGAGCAACCGGCAAGAATGCCATTGCTTCTCAACTATCTTCAAATACGACCAGTCTGTTGTGGTGTTACACTCCAAGCAATGATACGACTTTTGAAGTTGTCATCCGCTGCACCGACAGTTGCGGAGCATTTTGTGAAAGCAGTTTTAACGTCACTATCAACTTAAACCAAGCTCCTGAAGCATTCTGCCCTGCAGATACCTCAATGTTGCTGTGTGATCTATCCGAAATTTTCCTGACAGGCTTTACAGCTAATGATATGAATGGTGATGAACTTTTGCTCTCAGTAAATGTTGGTTCACTATCAGGGGATACGTTGTTTTTTACCCCGGTCGTTGGTGAGAATCTTATCACATTTATTGCTACCGACTCATGCGGCATCTCTGATACTTGCCAGACGCTGGTGACGGTGGATACCAACAGCGCTCCGGTTTGCGATTTGATTGGCGATACGACAATTACCAGCTGCGTTACCGAGCAAATTTGTCTGCCCGTTGGTGGCTCAGATATTGACGGAAATCTCATCAGCTGCGAAATTATCAGCGGTCCTGGTGTAATCGAAAATGGATTCTGGTGCTACACGCCGCAAGCAAATGATACTGTTGATGTTACTTTCCGTTGTACCGATGAGTGCGGAGAGTTCTGCGAGTCGTCTTTCAGAGTAATAATTGATGCCGGTGTAGCGCCGATTATCGCAGACCAGTTCTTCTCATTCAAATATTGCGCAGAATCTTTTAATAGAGAACTTAATATATTCGCTACCAATAATTTTGCTGACCCGACAATTTTTGAACTTCTCTCAGGAACCGGTTCAATTGATTCTCTTTCAGGAATTATTACTTATCTGCCGGATACTCCCGGAGTATATAGTTTTATAGTAGCAGCATCGAACAGTTGCGGCAGCGATACTGCTCTAATTAGCGATAGCGTAATCTTTAACCGTCCGCCCGAAATTATTGGTTTTGATACAACAATTTATCTTTGCCAGATTGAAGAATTTTGTTTTGATGTTTTCGCCTTTGACCCCGACAATGATTCGCTTGAGTTCATTCTCATCCAGGGTCCGGGTCAGTTTACTCAGCTGACAGACAACTCCGGTGAGCAATGCTTTATGCCGGAGAAAATTGACTCTGCTACTTATTTGTTTGTCTATCAGGTTTCTGATTTGTGCCAGGACGGTTCGCTTGATTCTGCTGCAACCTATACTCAAACTGTTACAATAACGGTTATTCTCAATCAGGCACCGGAATTGGAAATTCCCCTTGACCTGGATTTCTTTGCTTGTATCGGAGACACGGTCTGCTTTGTAGTGTCTGCTTCAGACAGCGACGGTGACCCGGTAACAGTTGAAATAATTTCTGGATCTGCTACTGTTACCAATGACAGTTTGGTTTGTATAGTGGCTGATACGAGCGGAGCTTATGACATTGGAATAAAAGGATCGGATTCTTGCGGCAACAGTTCCACTCATTTCTTGTCGATAAACATTATTGTTAATTCTGATCCCGTTGTCATTCTTGGTGATGATTTTGCAGTCGAAGGCTGTACCGAACAGGAAATCTGTTTTGGGTTTTCTGCGAATGACCCCGATAATAATTTGGACGTAATCTTTTCTAATATTGGAGTAGTAATAGGACAGGATAGCCTTTGCTTTATAGCGGACGGTTCAGGGGTCTACGAAATAATCGTTACGGCCGTTGACTCCTGTGGTGCAGTAGGTGTTGATACAATAAATGTTACAGTTACTCTAAATACGTCGCCATTAGTCAGTCTTGGACCGGACACGACCCGCGAGATATGTCCGGGAGATTCTGTTTGTCTGTTTGTCATAATAGAAGATGAAAATATTTCTTCAAGTGCCACAAACTTTGAATTGATTAATAACGTCGTCTGTTTCAGTGCAGATACAGCCGGCATCTATGAAGTTTGGGTTTATGTAATTGATTCCTGCGGAGCGGAAGCTGCTGATACTGTCTCAGTCACAATTACTTTTCCACCGGCACCTTTCGTGGAACTTGGTGAAGATTTTGCGGCTGCAATTTGCGAGCCGACCGAGTTTTGTATTGACCCTGATACTATAGCAAATTTCAATTCGATAACAGTCAATTACGGACAGTTTGACCCGCTCACCAATCTATTCTGCGTCACTATTAGTAGCAGCATTTCGGATTACTTGATTGTAGAAATAACCGACTCCTGTGGTCGCGTAGCCAGAGACAGCTTGTGGTTTGATATCATACTCAATGCTGCACCGGTTGTGGAAGTTTCCATGCCCGACACCGCAGTTTATCTCTGCGGTCCGGCATATATTTGCCTGCCGCTTTTATTCTCAGACTTTGAAGAGCAGTTTGCTGATAGTGATATTTCGGTCAATTACGGAAATTATTCTAACGGCGAAATTTGTTTTGTGCCGTATGACAGCGGAACCTATACGATTATAGCTTCTGTTTCTGATTCCTGCGGTAAAATTGCTGCCGATACAGCTATAGTCACAGTGCTTACAGACCAGTTTATTGACCTCAGCTGCCCGAACGATACTTCTATCTTCATTTGTCAGCCGGAAACTCTTTGTTTCCCTCTGGGAAACATTCCTGTCTGGGCTGACATAAGCGTTAGTGGAATCGCCACCTGGTATGACTCAGAAAATAATCAAGTCTGCTTCTATGCCGAATGCGGTGTTCGCAACCGGATAATTGTCAGGGCTGTTACGCCTTGTGATACTATAATTTGTGAGTTTACTGTCAATGTTGATTGCAATCAATCACCGATAGTTCTTTTGCCCGGTGATACTACTTTTGTGCTGTGTGGACCGGATTTAGTAAGTTTCCCGGTCGGAATCGGCGACCCTGATAACAATATCCTTTCAATCAATACTGATAGCTGGGCTACCTATGAGCCGTTTAGCAGTCTGTTAAGCTTTGCAGCAGATACCGAAGGCGTCTATATCCTGCAGGTCTCGGCGACCGATTCATGCGGCGCCCAGGCTTCTGCTCAGATAAGTGTAACAGTATTTATAAATGAGTCACCGGAAATAAGTTTTGCTGTTTCGGATTCAGTCTACGTAATCTGTGTATTTGGCGAAATCTGCCTGCCGCTTGATATTTTTGACCGCGAAAACAACATCGTCAGCGTGATACCTTCGTTAGGTTATTATGATTCTGAAAATCAGCAGATTTGCTTTACGCCGACAGATACGGTTGGTCTATATTGCATCGACGTAATAGCAACAGATTCCTGCGGTCTGGCTGACACAACGACTAAGTGCATAAGTATAGAAAATGATCAGGCTATTGGCCTTGACTGTCCGCTGGACACTCTTACTACCAGTTTATGTTTCCCCGGTGTAGTAAGCAGATTTATAGACATTTCCGGACAGCCTGATAGTATCATAACGAGTCTTGGTTATTTTGATGAAAGCGAGATCTTTTTTACGGCAAACACCAGCGGATTCTATACAATTGATTTAAGCGTCTACTCTCCATGCAGTACCTTGACTTGCCAGCTGTACTTTGATGTTACAATTGTAGATTCAGTTTTCATTACCTGTCCGGCAGATGACTCTGTTACAATTTGCGGGCCGGATACACTTTGTTATCCGATAATAAAATCTAATTCGGTACAGTCTCTGAGCGTTACTGCTCCGGCCTTTATTTCCGGCGATTTAGTATGTTTGCCGGTGTCCGAAGCCGGAACGTATAACTTGACCATTATTGGCGTTGGTGAATGCGGCGCAGATACTTGCGACTTCAGTATCAGAGTCGAAGCCAATTCACCTCCGGTCTTAGTCTCGGCGCCTGATACAACATATGAAGACTGTGAAATCCCGGAAATTTGCGTGCCGTTTACAGTAACAGATGCAGACAATAATATAGATAGTATCGTCGGGCCGGACGGCATTTTGACCGGCAATGAATACTGCTTTACTCCGCCGGCTCAGGGTTTGTACAATCTTATTTTTACTGCCTACGATTCTTGCGGAGCAATAGGCTCTGATACTACGGCTATAAGAGTTACGATAGCAGTAGCAAACATAACCTGTCCTTCAGGAACGCAGTCGCGTACAATCTGCAGCGGAGATTCTGCTACGATATCAGTACTAATTACTCCTTTTGATGCGATCGTAACAGTCTTCTTGAATGGAGAGCTTAACGGGCAATATAATCGCGATTTGGGGCTGGTTGTTGTTTTCCCGGAAGTATCAGGCGCACATGATGTGATGGTAGTTGCCGAAGCAACATGCAAAACTGACACCTGTTTATTCGTCCTTAATGCCACAGTCCTGGAGCCTCCTGTTCTTAGCTGTCCTACCCAGATTGACACCAGTATCTGTCTTAATGACGGAAATTTTATCTGCTTCCCGGTATCTGTTACAGGTTCGGGTGTCGAGCTTTCTGTAAGTGATAATGCAGTCCTCACAGATAGTACGGTATGCGTACCTGTCAGTCAGGATGGCACAATTCAAGTTATTACTTATGCCCAGGGCACGTGCGGATTTGACAGCTGTGTTACAACAATCAATGTCGATGTAGATGAACCGCCCGTTTTGTCACTTCCGCAAGGTGTCGTTGTTGAACGTTGTGATTTCGAGACCGGGCAGATTTGCATTCCCGGAATTTTTGCAACAGATGATTCGCTTCTGAATATCACAAAAATCTGCGGCCCTGGTACCCTGGAACTTGTCAGATTAGACAGCGGTCAAGTCTGTTTTGAACCAGACGAAAATGTGTACGGTACTTATACTTTCTGCATTCAAGTCGATGACGGCTGTAACCAGGTGGTAGATTCATTTACAGTGGAAGTTGTGCCTGGCCCCGACTGCGATAGGTGTGTAATACTTGTAATTGATCCGGGTGAATGTATTCCAGTAGGAAGAACGCATGATGTTTTTATCAATGTAGAGACAAATCGTGCAATCGGCGGTTTTGATCTGTTGATAGGTTATGATGCCACGGTGACGTCCTTTAGCAACGCGACCATAGAAGGGACAGAAATAGAAAGCTGGGAGTTCTTTACCTATAGACTCAACTCATCAGCCTGCGGCATTGCCTGTCCTTCGGGAACAATTCGATTCACCGGCATTGCCGATATCAACAACGGCGCGGCTCATCCGCCGGTCGAAGCGCTATCGCCTAACGGTAGATTTATAAAAATTACGTTCCAGGTTTCCAACAACCAGAACATTAGCGGATTGTTCCTGCCCATAAACTTTATCTGGTTCGACTGCGGCGATAATACTTTTGGTGACCCTTCGGGTAACGAACTGTTCATTGACAATAAAATTTATAATGGAGAAGGCATCTTAATCTGGGACGAAGAAGACAGCATAAGTTATCCTGAAAGCAGCAGACCACAGGGAATGGGTACGCCTGACTCCTGCATAGGACCAGAAGCCGAAGTAGCACCAAGAAGATGTGTTGAGTTCTTTAACGGAGGTATTTGTATACAGGATCAGGCCTCTTTTAACGACCGGGGTGATATAAACCTTAACTCCGTGCCTTATGAAGTTGCAGATGCGATTGTGTTCACCAACTACTTCATCTATGGGTTGGGTGTTTTCATTATCGATGTCTCCGCTCAGATTGCAGCAACAGATATAAACGCCGATGGCATCCCGCTTTCGGTTGCTGATTTAGTCCTGCTCATTCGAATTATTCTTGGCGATGCCGACCCCATACCAAAACTAAATCCTCATGATCAAGAGCTGCTGTTGCAGTTAGTTCGAAACCAAGATGGTGTGGTAATATCTTCTAATTCCTCCAATGGCATTGGCGGCGCCTATCTGGTCTTTAAACTTAATTCATCAGAAACGAACGTAGTCCCGGAGCTGGCGACAGATGCCGAACATATGGATCTCCGCTACCACATAGCAGATGATGAACTTCGCATTCTGGTATTCAGTATGAATGGTAATACTATTGAATCAGGCGATCGCCAGCTAATAAAACTGCCGGTCGTAAGCGGCCAGCAGCCGGAGCTTATAAAGAGCGAGTTTGCAGACGGAGATGGCAGGCCATATAAGTCAAGCTCTACTGAAATTGAACTGCCTACGGATTTTGAGCTATATCAGAATTATCCGAATCCGTTTAATCCAAGCACTAACATTAGTTTCTATCTGCCTGACCAGTCAGACTGGAAGATCAGCATATACAATGTAAACGGCAGTCTCGTAAGACAGATATCCGGCTCAAATGAAACCGGTATGGTTGAGGTGCTATGGGATGGCGCTTCCCGGACCGGGAATCAGGTCGCCAGTGGTGTTTATTTCTACAGACTCGAAGCCGGTGATTTTAAGAGAACTCGAAAGATGATGATGCTTAAATAAATTTTTCCCTCTTATCTTTCCTCAAAGCGTCCGCGTGCTTGTTTGCGGGCGCTTTTTTTTTACTCAAAATTTTAATACTCTATTTACTTGTGGTAGTCTCTGCCAATCAGAATTGAAAAGGCTCGGAAAAGTTGCTCCAGCAAAACTATTTTTACAATTTGATGAGAAAATGTGACTCTGGATAATGACCAGACTTCGTTCACTTTTTTAGTATGCTGTTGTCAAGTCAGTAAGGTCCGCCGATAACTATTTTATTTCGTTTCTGCTTCTGACGGCAGGCCTCTCTAAGTTTTTTGCGAACGCAAAACTATCGACCATTTTTCCGATATCTGCCAGGGCTATCAGATAGCAGTCAGCCAGAATTTTTTCGAGTTTATCGGCTTCCAGTCGTTTTATTTCAGCAGGAGAGAGCGAAGATGATTTTGCCGGCGAAGTAACAGCAGTCCACTTGATTCTGGCGTATTTTGAGAGGAGTTTTTCATAATGAGCGACAGCTTCGTCGAGCCAGCGATCTTTGGATTTGCCAACTGCGACAATTTCTAAATTGACCAAAACTGATTCCCTGAACTTATGCTAACAAAAAAGAGCCTCAGTAAATTCTCTGGCGTCGAAAGACTGCAAGTCCTCGATTCCTTCACCAATGCCAATATATTCTATTGGCACCTGCAGCTCTGCTGCTATGGCAATTACCACTCCTCCTTTGGCAGTGCCGTCGAGTTTTGTAATAATGATACCGTCACAGCCCACAGCTTCGCCGAATTGTTTCACTTGACTGATAGCGTTCTGACCGGTGGAACCATCGATAACTAACTTTGAATAAACTGCTGCATCAGGCAGCACCTTGTTTATTGTGCGTTTAATCTTTTTTAGTTCTTCCATCAGATTTGTTTTTGTGTGCAGTCTGCCGGCAGTGTCTACCAGAAGCAAGTCAGCCTTTCGTGCTTTGGCAGCAGTTGCGGCGTCAAAAGCTACTGCTGCCGGGTCTGAGCCTTCCTGAGATTTGACAATGTCAACATTACTTCTCTCGGCCCAGATTGCAATCTGGTCAACAGCGGCCGCTCTAAAAGTATCACATGCTGCAATAATTACTTTTTTGCCTTGCGACGACATAATAGTCGAAAGTTTCCCTATAGTAGTTGTTTTACCGGCCCCGTTAACTCCGATAATAAGCCAGACCTCTGGTCTTTGGCGAATTTTTTGCGGAATGTCACGATTCTCAATTGATAGCAAAGTCGCAATTTCAACTTTTAATAGAGGAATTATATCTTCTGCCCGGGTAAGATTCTGCTCTTTAGCTTTTGCTTTGACAGTTTCTATCAGCCGCCCGGTAGCCTTAACGCCAACATCGGCTTCGATTAGCGTCTCTTCAAACTCCTCCAGAAGTTCGTCATCGATTTTCCTATTTAAAACCAGACTGGAGATCTTGCCAAAGATATTAGCTCTGGTCTTAGATAGTGAACTTTTGAGTTTACTTAGAACGCCGGACATTTGTGAATAGAGAACTAATTATCTTCTCTGTTTTTTACCGGAGATTCGACTTTTGGACTGATTCTATCAACTACCGGTTGTGGAATCAGATCGTCTGTTTCTGCTATAGTTGTTTTTTCTTCTGGCTCGTCTGTTTCGATAATATCAGCTGGTGTTTCCAGCATAACCTCGCCAGTTTCTGAGTTAACCTGGCTGAACTTGACCGCCACAATCTGAGAAACACCGGGGTTGGACATTGTCACACCATAGAGGTTATCAGCTGCCTCCATAGTGATTTTGTTGTGCGTAATAATAATGAACTGGGTGTTATCTGCGAAGCGAGCAATCAATTTCAAAAATCGGCGGCAGTTGGCATCATCTAAAGGTGCGTCTATCTCATCGAGAATACAGTAAGCAGACGGTTTTACCAAGTATAGCGCAAACAATAAGGCGATAGCCGTCAGCGCCCGTTCTCCGCCGGACATCATGGTAACAGCAATAAGTTTCTTGCCGCGGGGGCGGGCAGTAATTTCAATATTTGATTCAAGCGGGTCGTTGGGGTTTTCGAGATATATACTGGCTTCGCCGCCTTCAAACAATTCGGTGAACAGCATCTGAAAATTATCTTTAACTTTTTCAAATGTTTCTTCAAAAAGCGTCCGGGCGGTTTTGTTTATTTTGGTAATGGTGGCCAGGAGATCATCGCGCGCCGCCTCAAGGTCGGTCAACTGTTTTTCCAGAAATTCTTTGCGGTTGCTGGTTGACTGATATTCTTCAAGCGCCAGGAGATTGACTGCCCCGAAAGTTTTCAAAAGCTCCTTTTGCCTGGTAAGATGGGCAATGGCCTCGCTTTCAGGCATTTCGGGGATAGGGTTCTGGCTTTCAAATTCCCGGATATTTACGTTGTAGTCCTCTAGCATCCGCTCGGTACTGCCGCTCAGCTCGTTTTCGAGAGCGCTCATTTGCATCTCGATAGTATGACTCTCTTTGCTGAGTTTGTCTTTAACAAGGCGTAGCTCTTTTAGATGCTTCTCAGAACTGAATGTTTGTCCTTGTAGTTCATCGAACTTTTGTCTAAGTGTACTTTGAGATTCGCTGATTTCAGTTCGTGACTCAAAAGTAAGTTTAAGTTTGGTTTCAAGTTCAGCTGATCTCTTGAGCGAACTTTCTATTTCTTCCTGAGCGTCTTCTATCTCCGTGGATTTTGTCACTATCGTACCGGATATTTCATCCAACAACTCTTTGGTATAGTTTATTTTGTTGTCGCACTGGTCAATTTTGCTCTGTGTTTCCACTGCTTTGACCTGGAGTTTGCTCACCAGCGACTGCGATTCTCCGGATAAGCGCTCTATCTCTTCGAGTTTCTTCGAAGACAGGTTCAGTTCATTTACTAAACTCTGTTTTAGTTTACTCAACTGACCATAGCCGAGATTTAAGGAGTATTGCTTTTGCTGCAGTTGCGTTTGTTTTTCACCTGCCAGGTCGATTTCTTTGGCCAGACGCGAGAGCTCGGTTTCTGAAAGTCGCAGCTCATAATTTAATTCATCAATCTGTTTCTGATTAGAGGCGATTTCACGTTCGTTTGTTTCCAGGGTGCCGTTGAGGCTTTTGATTGACAGCTCTGCGTCACTAATTTGCTTTGCTGAATTGTGCTCGGTTTGTTTCTGAGTTTCAGCTACTAGTTTGAGCTGGTCAATTTGTTGGGAAAGTTCTGTAAGCTGATCTTTACGGCGAAACAGCTGCAGAGCCTCTGATGAGCCACCGACAATAGTGTTTCTGGTGTAGAGAAGTCCATCGGTAGAGACGGCTTTGAAGCCATAGGGGAGGTGCTCCAGAATTGCTTTGGGGTCGCTGCCAGCTTCGAACACGGCAGTCTGCGACAGAATAGTTTGCATTAGTGGTTTCAAATTATCAGCTGTCGATACGAACTCATCAAGCCAGCCAACAAATCCCGCAGAGCTCAGTTGCGGACGTTTGATCTGAGGGTTCAAGCTGCCGGCATTAGGAACAATTAATCCCGCCCGGCCTTTGTTTTCTATTTTGAGACGCTCGATTATCTTTTCTGCAGTATCTTTGCTGTCGCAAATAACATAGTGCGAGATATCACCCAGAGCTGACTCAACAGCTTTTTCCATTCCTGCAGCTGGTTTGAAGCGGTCCGCGACTGTTCCTTGAATTCCTTCAAATTCATCTTTGAACTCAAGTACTGTTATTACGCCGGCGTAGGTGCCTCCGAATGAGTATATCAGTTCACTCAAAATCTTTTGCTGCGCCTGGCTGGCTTCAATTGAGGCATAGCTCTTAGAAAGTTCTTTTCCGATCTGTTCAAGAACGTTTTTCTTGGTCGCTTGTTCTTGGGTAGTTTTGCTCAATTCAGTTTGTGCCGAGATTCTGCTCTGTGACAGTTCGTCCGCTATGGCGCTTAGTTTTTCCAGATCGGAAGATAATTTTGTCTTTTTTTCTGACAGCTCTATTTTGCTCTTGTTTAATTCCTCGAGGTGAATAGTAAGGTCTTCAATCTGAGTTTGAATGTTGTCGTCTTCGGTTTTGCCAGAAGATAATCTGCTTTCCAGTTCAATTAACTTAGAGTTTTCACCGTCTTTGGAACTGCGCATATCCAGAAGTTGCTTATCAACCAGAGCTTGTCTGTTCTGGGCTTCCTTGAGGTTGTTTTCAACTACTTCGTATTCTGCCCTATGTTCATTTATCTCAGCGCCGGTGTCTACGGCCTGCTCGGAGAGAATCTGAGAGCGGAGATTAAGAGCCTCAATTTCCTTTTCGTTCCGCTCTATCAGATTAGACGCATTAGATTTTTTCTCAGTTAGAACGGAAATCTCTTTTTCATATTTGTGGGCAGTTTCTGTCGTTTCAAACAATTCGTTGGTTACCCTGCTAAGTTCTTTTTCTATCTCAAGCTGTATTTCCCGTTTGGACTCAACCTCGGCCCCAAGGCTGTCTACTCCGACTTCGTTGGCGGTCAGATTGCCGGATAACTCATCGAACCGTTCTTTTAAGAGGCGCTTTTCTTTTTCAATCTTTTTGACTCTCCCAGAAGTAAAGTACAGCTCCCAGTTGCGGACTTCGTCGCTTAAAATTTGATATCTTTCTGCTTTACGCTGCTGACGTTTAAGAGAGTTTACCTGTGTCTTTACTTCGGAATAAATGTCTTTTAGTCTCTGAAGGTCCTGGTCGGTGGCATCGAGTTTGCGAAGAGCAGCATTTTTCCTCTGCTTGTACTTGGTAATGCCGGCAGCTTCTTCGAATAGAAACCGCCGCTCCTCTGCCTTGTCAGATATTATCGAGTCAATCATCTCCTGCTGAATTACTGAATAAGAATGTGCTCCGGCACCTGTATCATAAAACAGATCGGTAATGTCTTTCAGGCGACAGGGGACTTTGTTTAATAAATACTCGGCTTCGCCGCTCCTAAAAAGCCTGCGGGTTATTTGAACTTCACTGTATTCGACCGGCAGCACGCCGCGGTTATTAATCATAGTCAGAGAAACTTCGGCCATGCCCAATGGTGCCATATCGCGGCTGCCGTTAAATATTACTTCCTGCATACTACTTCCGCGTAAAAGAGAAGTTTTCTGCTCTCCCATTACCCAGCGGATAGCGTCCAGGATATTAGTTTTACCACAGCCGTTTGGTCCGACTATCGAAGTTTTTCCTTGTGAAAATTTTATGACGGTCTTGTTGGGAAAAGATTTAAAGCCTACCAGTTCCAGTTGCTTTAAGTACAAATTGCCTCCAGGTTAAATTCCGGCTTGTGCCGGAGTCTCAGACGACCGGCCGGTTTTAAGCAGTGCCAGGGTATCGAACAATGAGCGGTAAATGTTTCTTTCGTCTCTCAAATATCTGGTTTTTATTTCTAAATTATAAAACGGATTTCCCCGATGGTTCCCTTTACCGACTCGAAGCGCTTTCGGAAAATTCAATAATATGGAAGATGTAAACGCCGAGTTTTCAAAGTTCAAATCCAATATCATGTCAAAATTGTACTGGCTCAAGGTAGACAGAAAGGCAGGTTTAGCCACACCGGACCAGGTTACTTGATCGGACGAGGGAGATACAATATTAAATCCTTTGCGAGGGTAAATATCCGCAACCCGCACCCCGGGCATCGAGAGCAAAGTAAAATCCGATGACTTAAACAAACTGGTTAGCGTTGGTAAGTACTGCTTGACTACTGTCAGCTCCCTGAGACCTTCGGGAAGGCAGACTAATATCTGTTTGGGGGACTGCAGGCTTTCAGGAAAGTCAAACATTTCTGACTCCATTTTACCCTTTTGCTGATAAAGTTTAATGTTGGCCAGGTATTTTTTTAATTTCATCTACTGCCCGCCATCTTCTTTTATAACAGCATCTTTTTGAGCCTTATGTATATCCAGAGTTTCCTGTTTGGTCGTCTTCTCAGCGGGTGCAGAACTGATTTCGCTATAGCTTTGCTTAGTTTGAGCAGTCGGTGATTTGCCGGTTCTGTTATAGAACGACTCCAAGTTCGTCTGATCTATGTTCACTCTTGAGATTCTGCGCGACTGTTGATTACGAAGATTGACCAGCCTGCCGTTGAGCTCTATATCGACCGCCGCTGGATCCCCTATTGTAACAACCATCCTGTATTTGGCGCTTGCTTCATAAATTCTGCCGGGAACAAGTTTGCGGAAGATAGCCGTATCACCGTCAGTCATAACAGAACCCCAGCTTTCTTTTCTTGGTATAAGCCGAATCTTGATTTCTTCGGGAGGCAGATACGACGTCTTGTCCCAGTCAAAACTGTCAAATTCTGCAAGGCGGTTTTTGTCTAAATCTTGAAGGTAAGTGTCCTGTTCATTTTTTGCAGTAGAATCCTTAATAAACAGCATATCAATCGCCACGTAGGCTAAAAGCAGAAGAACCAAAATAGCTGCTATCCCCAGCATTCTTCTTAAGGGTTTCTTTTCTGTCTCAGGATCAACCTCATAGTCGTCTTCTGCACCTGAGGTTTTTTTGGCCTGTGCAGCTTCTTCCATCTCAGCTCTTTCAATATCAGACTTGATGGCATCAACTGTCATCGAGAAATCTATCCCCAAAAAAGTAGAATAGGAGCGCGCAAAAAGATTGTAGTAAACTTCGGAGGGAAGTTTCGACAAATCGCCTTCTTCAATACCTTCGAGATTTTCAAGAGGTATTTTGAGCCTTTCGCTGAGCTCTGTCATATCAAGCTGGCGGCGCTCTCTTTCCTGCCGCAAAACTTTTCCTAGTTTTTTCTCTACACTATCCATAACTAACTAAAAGTAATATTTACTCCATTTTTAAGCAAACCTCACCGGCCAGTTTGTCCAGCAGAGAGCGAGGTAAACCAATAACATTATCCAATTCCCCCTCTATTCTGTCAACCAAAAAGCCTCCTTTGCCTTGTATACCATAGGCTCCGGCCTTGTCCATCGGTTCGCCACTACTGACATAATCTGCGATTGCTTCCTCTGATACAAGATTGAAATAGACATCAGTTAGTTCATAGCCGGAGGCCAAAAGCTCAATCGAGCTGACCAGCGCCAGGGCGGTGCAAACGACATGCTTATTACCTGATAAACGCGAGAGAATCTGCCTGGCTTCATTTTCGTCTTCAGGTTTGCCGATCAGCACCTTGTCAAGCACTACAATCGTATCTGCACCAATTACCAATTCGTCAACTCCCGACTCGGAAGAAACTACCATGGCTTTCATCTTTGCAAGACTTAAGGCGTGCTTAAAGGGATTTCCGGACTGATTATCGGATTCTCTGAGGTTCGAGATAATCTGCCGGAAATTGATGCCTGTTTCCTCCAGTAATTTTAACCTTCTGGGCGAAGCCGAACCGAGTATTATCTCTTTTTTTTGGGACAGTTTTTTTAGATTATTATAGGTCATTTTCGAGGAGAATTGTCACCGGCCCGTGGTTTGTTAGTTTTATTTGCATTTTAGCCCCAAAGATACCGCTGGCGGTTTTCAGATCTGAAGCAGAGACCAAATCTACAAATTTAGAGTACAGTCTTTCGGCCTCTTCAGGCTCCATAGTTTCGGTAAACGCCGGACGGCGCCCTTTTTTGGTATCGGCATAAAGAGTAAACTGAGAGACTATCATGATTTCGGCCTCTACATCCAGCGCCGATAGGTTCATTTTGCCGGAGCTGTCTTCGAAAATTCTCAAATTCAGAATTTTGTCAGCCAGGACTCCACAGGATTCTTCTTTGTCCTCTTTTTTGGTGCCATGAAATATCAGCAGTCCGCTGCCTGTTTTACTGTGGAGCTTTTCCTCAATCCAAACTTCGCAATTTGTTACTCTTTGAACTAATATTCTCAAAATTTACTCCGAACAACCTCTCATATATTTACAAATATAGCATATCCAGACAGATAGACAAAGGTGCAAAAAAAGAGTTAGCAAATGAATGCAGATTTCGCTGGATATTTTATCTGTAATATGTATAATGGTTTTGGCAAGTGGGGAACTGTCCGTTTTTTTGATAGTTATAGATTGGAAATAGATTAAGAAAGAAAAATGGAGGAGTTAAGTTGTCAAAAGCCTTAGAAGTAACAGATGATTCTTTTGAAGCAGAAGTACTAAAATCCGATACTCCGGTTATTGTAGATTTCTGGGCTGAATGGTGCGGTCCCTGCAAAATGATTGCACCAATTCTGGATGAATTAGCGGTTGAGTATGAAGGCCGGGTCAAGATTACCAAAGTAGATGTTGACTCTAATAATAAGACCGCTGGCAGATATAATATTTTGTCTATTCCTTCGCTGCTATTTTTCAAGAATGGAGAAGTAGTCGACCAGGTAGTCGGTGCACTGGGCAAGTCGCAATTGACTTCCAGATTAGAAAAAGTGCTGGCATAAAGTTCAAAATATTTTTTAGAAAACCGGCAAGAGAACCAATCTCTGCCGGTTTTTTTATCAATTATTAGCAGATGCTTTGTGTCAGGAACTTTACAGCTACAAATTGTTTTGATTTATTAGAAGCTTCTATATTATATTGACTTAGCTGAACTTTAACGAGAGAGTATAATGAACTGGACTGACATACTTTTTCTGCTGATATTCCTAATCGCCTGGTATTTGCTGATAACCAAGGTTTTCCCAAAAATGGGGCTTGGTGGTGGCTGAGCACCTTCGGCAGAGTATCTTCCGGTGGAAGATGAAGAAAACAGGAAGCAAACAAAATGCAATGATGAACTGAAAAGTTCTTCAGACAGGGCTGACTAACGGAAATAAAATTTACATCTGGCAGACCTAACAGCCGATAATAATAGATATGCGTTTTAATAATTACAGCGGGGGCGGCGGTTACCGTAGGCTCAGTATTGGCCCGGGGGCAGTATCTCCGTTCATAAAGCTGATGCTGATTACCAACATTGCGGTATTCATGATTCAGACGCTGGTTAACTTTTCTTTGGCAGAGCTTTTGGGTTTGACTCCGGCCAGATTTTTTGCCGAATTTCCAAACCTGCTTTTTCAGCCATTTACCTATATGTTTTTGCACGTAGATTTTTGGCACGTCTTCTTTAATATGTTCGTCTTATGGATGTTTGGGACTGAAATAGAGTTCAGCTGGGGAAAAAGGTCATTTGCGAAGTTCTATATTTTAGCAGGTTTGTCTGGGGCAATACTAACGCTTATTTTTCAATCCGAGCTGCCAGTTCCGGTAATTGGGGCATCAGGAGCAATATACGGCGTTTTGATAGCTTACTGGCTCCTGTTTCCACATAGATACCTCTACATTTATTTCTTGTTTCCTGTCAAAGTAAAGTGGGCCATACCGGGCTTCATGATCTTAGGCTTTTTGGCGGGCGGGGGAAATATTGCACATTTTGCTCATCTTGGGGGTGCAATTTTTGGGCTTATTTTTGTCAAAGCTGACTGGCGAATTGCCAGATTTGGCAGTATGCTCAAAAAACTTCGGCACAAAAAACAAGAGGTAAAATTCGAGAAAAACCGCCTTAAAGCAGAAGATACAATGAAACGGGTTGATGAAATTCTTGATAAAATAAACGCTGTCGGTATCGAAAATATATCGGAGGAAGATAGAAAATTCCTTGAAGACGCCTCTTCTCATATGTCCGGAGAAAAGAGCTCCGACTAGACAATTAACACTATAAAATGAGAAAAAGAGTATTAATCGCAGAGTCGTCTGAAATCACCGTAAAGGCCGCAAAAACAGTTTTAAGACAGAATGGTTTTGAAATTATTGCTGTCTCATCCGGAGATAAGGCCTTTCAGGCTCTGGAGCATAGTAAACCCCATCTGATTATTGCCAATAGCTCTTTGCCGGGAAAGAACAAGTCCAGGTATATCCAGGGTTTGCAGGCAGAACCGGCGCTTTCCGCTATTCCTACAATACTTTTGGCTGATGAGAATAAGCCCGGAATTCCTGATAAAATTAAAGTGAATTTACCCCTTGACCCGAACGATTAATTGTCGAAAATAAATAATATGGCAAAGGATTCAAAAAAGCCCGAAGAGGAAGCTGATAATTCCCAAAACGAAAGCCTGGAAGAGGATCTCCTTGACCAGGCTCTGGGACTGGATGAGATTGATGTGACTGATTCCGAAGTCATGGATCAGTTCGGGACTACCAAAATGAGAAAGAAGAAAAAGGTAGTTGAGAAAATGATCGGGATTGATCATGTCGAAGATGACACTAATATTTCCGGTCAGATTGGTTCGGTAAATTTGGCCGCAAAGTCCGGCAAAATTAAAAAGTCCGGCAAGCAGGCTTCATCAAAAACAGGTAAACTTGATATCGTAAGCGGTCACGATCAGTTTGGGCTGGGGGACGAGTCTCTTCTGGAAAATGTTAATGAGCATGCGGATCATGACTATGACTGGTTTGTGAATGAAATGAAAAATGATGTCATAAACCCGAAAAGCGCCCAGAAACAGAAAGCTGCCTCCCAATCCGATAGCCTGAAAGTAACAAATCCGGCTGACCAGATTGAACGGGTTTCAGTTCCAAGTAAGAAATCTTCGGATTCAAAAAAAGTCGCAGGTGGCAAGAAGACGGGCGGGGTTGAGAAATTTATTGAAGAATTCAAAAAAGAAGTTGAGAGCTTTGGCAATGAAAGCTCCAAGAATGTAATTGACGCCAAAAGTAAACCGGCAGCAACTGCCAAGCCGGCAATTATTTCGAGCGATCCTTTAGAGAATATAACTATTGACCAGGTTGAAGTCTTTACACGCCAGTTTGTTTCAGAATTAGCAGACCGGGTAGCTGAGAGAATAGCCAATAAAGTTGACGCACAAAAATTAATGTCTCTTTTAAAAAATGAAATAGTTTCCAAAGCGAGGAACTCTAAGTAGGCTATTTGGTGTTCTAATCTTTGTCTCTTTGTCAATTACATTTGATTGACTAACTGATGTATATTTGATTATGATAAAATAATGTTTGAACAGCCGACCATAGAAATTCCAACCGCGATATTTGCCGGGTTCCTGTCCTTTATATCTCCCTGCGTATTGCCCCTTATCCCGGGCTACTTGTCTTTTATTTCCGGCGTATCAATTGAAGATTTGAGTTCAAAGGAAAAATCGAAAGAACACATGTTTCGGGTTGTTATCAACACTTTCTTTTTTGTGATCGGTTTTTCTCTGGTATTTATTCTTCTGGGAGCAACAGCAACCTGGATCGGCGAAATGCTGCAGCAATACATGGGCTGGTTTAACAAAGTGGCAGGCACCATGGTATTCTTGTTTGGGATGCATGTAGCCGGATTGTTTAAGATAAAAGCTCTCAATTATGAAATGAAATTTAATACCGGCAGCAAAAAGATGGGGATAATCGGTTCTGTCGTTATTGGTATCGCTTTCGCTTTTGGATGGACGCCCTGCATTGGTCCTATTCTCGGCACTATTTTAACACTGGCCGCTCAGCAAGACTCAGTCAGTTCCGGCGTCATACTTCTGGCATTCTATTCTGCCGGACTGGGTGTGCCGTTTATACTTACTGCTCTTTTGTTCAACTATTTAATTGGTGCTTTTGGTTTTATCAAACGTCATTTCAGAGCTGTTGAGATTATCTCGGGCGGATTGCTGATGATAGTTGGTGTGTTAATATTCTTTAACTTACTGGTAGTCATCTCAAACTTTATGTTAGATATATTCCCTGCCTTGCAAAATGTCGGCTAATCGACTTTACCCTTATAAAAATATACAGATTATTTTTCGCAGGTCGCCTTGACTGTCCGCTCTTGCTTTCAGTATATTGCTAATTGATAAACGCTGTAGCGTGAAAAAATATGACTCCAAAGAAGAAAAAAGGACAGGTAATCGCAGTTTGCATTCAGGAACCATTTGAGGATGGTTCATCGATGGACTTTGGCGCTATACAGGGTGCTGACCTGAAGTATTTGCATCAGGCTTTTATCACCGACACAATTATTAATGCACTCAAAGTAGAAGATGCCGATATTCGCCTGTATTATATTGGCAGCTCCGAACGGTGTAAGCTGGTAAAAATTGTAACTGAATACGTCAAGAAAAAAGCTCCTGCAAACATATTGTCAGAGATTAAAGGCCGGCTTAAGTTATCTGAAATGTCCAAAGAGCGCTGGGGGATCAGAATCGAGAAGCTTTTTGAGGACTGCTTCTCGTGCGGTTATGACAGCGTCTTAGTTATAGGCAGCCGCAGCCCAACCGTATCCCGGCAAAAAATTGAGACGGCCCTGCAGCTCTTAAAAAAAACTGATGCGGTTTTCGGTCCGACTCCCGACGGCCGCTATTACGTTATAGGTATGTCAAAATCTTACCATATAAAGCTTTCGGAATTTGACTGGAAATCTCCTTCGATATATAACGAGGTGGCCAGAGCGCTCGAAGACAAAGGATTGGTCTGGTCTGAACTTGAAATCTGGTATGCCGTGGAGACACCGGATTATCTCGAAGTAATGGTGCGGGATATTAATCAGTTCAGGATAGAGGGAGATGAATCAACCGCCCACGAAACTGAGTTGGTCATGGAACGACTTTTGAGTAAGCTGGGAAATTGATATTGGTATGGAACGGGAGCTTCAAAAATTAAGCTGGCTCAAAGTTCAGAAACTCGTTCCGCAGCAAATTGATACGGTAATACTACCGGTCGGCACAGTTGAGGCACACGGCTCATCTTGTCTGGGTACTGATAACTATATTCCCAATGAGATAGCGTTCGGCATCGCCGGGCGAATAAATGCGCTGGTAGCGCCGATAGTGAACTACGGCATCACCCGCTCGCTTTACAGGTACAACGGCGGCTCCACCATCCAGCCGGAAACTTATCAGATGTTTATCAGAGATATTCTGGATTCATTTATTGATTCAAAATTCCATAACGTGATTATTTTAAACGGACATGGCGGCAACAACGCTGCCTTAAAACAAGTCGCTTACGAGTTCCACTACCAGCAGGACGCCAATATTGCAGTAATTCACTGGTGGGAATTATGCGAGCAGATGACCGACAAATTTTTTGGCCATGCCGGAGGACACGCCGGTACTGATGAAACCGCTATGGTCCACGCTATCGACCCCTCATTAGTTGACGAAGAAAACAACGATCCCGACCTGGCTTATACTTTCAAGCCGGGCAGTGATATTTATCCGGTCCCGGGTTCAGTTCTTCTTTATAAGCCGGGCGAAGGCTACCCCGAATATGACCGCGAGAAGGCCAAACAGTACCGCGATAAAGTAGTAGATATGGTTGGTGAGTTTGCTGAGATGGTTATAGGCCGCTGGCGAAAATTCGGACTGTAATTCCTAAAAAGGCTCTATATAAGTAATTCTTACTTCTCTTGTAAATGTATCGGCATCTTTTCGATTCACAAATAAATCTTTGAGGATTGCTTCCAGTTCAAGATTGTCATGGAACAGCCACCTGAGTGATAAATTGAAATAACCGCGTCCTTTGCCGCCAAAAGAGTTTGGTGTGCCGTCGGGCAGGGTAGACTTATCATCGTTTATGGCCAGGTCATATTCACCTGTAAGGCCCAGATTGTATCTGAAAGTAGCATCAAAGCCGCCAAAGAAATTTATGTCCCCGTCGCCATCTTTGTCGCTCTCCAGAGTATAATTAAAGCCGGCATGCCAGCCGGCGGTCCAGGTGTAGAAATAAAAGCTTCTGCTGGCAACAGCAAAAAAACCGCGAGATTTAAAAGCATATCTCTTGAGCTGGTCGTTCCAGGCGCCGAACCCCTGCGAAGTAAAACCAACTGTCATACCCGGAAAATATTCTATTTCATCAATTACTCTGAGCTTGAGAGTAAACTCAATTTTCGGATTCCAGCTGGGGCTGGTGTTTGAAACAATACCCTCACCGCCATAAGATATGCCTAATTGAAATCGGTTCGACAGGCCGATATCTACCATTCCCAAAGCGCCTCCCTGGGGGTAAAGGCGAATAGCAATATCATAACTTGCTCTGGGAAGTGTGCCGGCAGTGGGCATATCAACCAGCCAGCGGGGGGGATAGGCGTAAAAGCCTATCGCCGGCGGCCGCTCAATTCTGTTTTCTGCCTCTTCATCCTGTCCATAGGCTGCTGAGTTTAAGCTTATCGCATAGCAGATAAAAAGAATGGTCTTAAATATTCTGCCGGTTCTTTTTTTCATATAGTTGTCCTAAGTGCGTGGCAGTTTAGGAAGTGATCAAATACTGGTCAACTAAAAGTAAATTTTGATAATAATAATACAATTAATTAACTTGCAGAATTTTCTGTTTCATTAAATATCCAGCATTTCGCAAATGCGGCTGAAAATTATTTCAGACATCGGTCCGGCTTCAAATTTTGCTTTGTAATTCTTAGCCCGTATTTCTCCAACAGCTCTGACCAGCCTGACAGAACTGCTTGAAAAAACTTCGCCTGCTGATTTGAGTTCTTTGAGTGAGCAATTCTTTTCAATTATCTGCCATCTGTTTTTCCTGGCCTCACTAAGAATCAGTTTGCGGGTAACTCCCTCCAGGCAGCCGGCCGTAACAGGCGGAGTATAAATTTTGTTATTTTTGGTCCAGAAAATATTGGCGCTGGTCAGTTCTGAGATATTGCCGCTGCTGTTAATCAGAAGCGCGTCGTCGCACTTATTTTTCTGTGCTTCTCTTAAGGCGGCTGCTTTGGCACCATAGGAAATAGTTTTGATGCGATTGAACACAAGACTCTCATCAATTTTACTTTCCGGTGCAAAAAGCTTAAGAGGGCTATTATCAAACTTATGCTCTACAGCCGAGCAGATTACCCGCGACCTGCCCCTTTTGCCTGTCCAGACAGCTGACTCTCCACCGGTAACTGTCAGCCTTAGTCTTTTGAATCGGGCAGGATGCGCCCTCGCGGTTGCACGTAGCCACATTTCCAATTTGCTCTCAGACGTTGATAGCTTGAGGCCAAGCAGGTTGGCGCCTTTGCGAAGTCTTATAAAATGCTCTTTGGAAAAGGCAAGTCTGCTATCAATTGCCAGAAATGTTTCAAAGAGACCCTCGGCGTAAAGAAGCGAGTTATCATAAACAGAAATTCTTGCTTCTTTTCCGGTAACTATGCGGCCGTTTATGGATGTAACAATTCTTTTCATATAAGCTCAAGAATTTGCAGCTCCCAGCGCCTTGAGCAGGTTCTTAGCTTTTAAAAGCATTTCGTCATATTCGCTTTCAGGGCTACTTCCGGAAACAATACCTCCGCCGGCATTGAGCCGGAAAAGAGAATCCTGGTGAGTCATGGTTCTGATTGCAATATTAAATTCAGCCTTATCGCCATCGACATAACCGATACAGCCGGTATATACTCCGCGGGCAGTAGTCTCAATTTCCTGAATTATTTCAACTGCTCGTTTTTTGGGTGCGCCGGTGATTGATCCTCCGGGAAGGATTGCTTTTATGATATCAGCCAGGGACAGATCGTCTCTTAGTTTTGCAGAGATATCAGTCACCAGATGTATCAGAGATGAGTAATCTTCGGGTTCAAAAAGATTATCTACACGGACTGTCCCTGTTTCGGCAACTTTGCCCAGATCATTTCTGACCAGATCAACGATCATCAATAATTCAGCTTTATCTTTTTCGGAATTTAACAGTTTAAGACGGTTTTGCTCTCGTTCAAAATCGTCCTGCCCTGAAGTTATCGTGCCCTTAATAGGACAGCTGGTAATATCAAGTCTGTCTTTCTTGAACATCCTTTCAGGCGATGAAGACAATATTTGATAATCACCAAAGTTCAAGTAGGCGGCATATGGCGCCGGGTTAAGCCGTCTTAATCGTTTGTAACTGTCGAAAGCAAGAGCATGACTTTTGACATCAAAGCCGCAAGTGAAATTTGCCTGGTAGATGTCACCTTCTTTAATGTGATCTTTAATTTTTCGGACAGACTGCAGGTAATCTTTTTTGGAAACTGTCGGTCGGCATTCTGACGAATCAACTGCCAGGCGATTTTCCGGCGCGTTGCAATCAAAAAGAATTTCCGAATACTTTACAGGGTTACATCCGAGCAGTTCATAGGAGTTAGCAAAGTGGTCGAATTTCAAATGAGTGTCATAAAAATAAAAGTGCATCAGGGGCAAATGGCTTCGTCTGTTTGCTCTGAGACCTACAAACGGCAGAGTCGACTCATAACTGAAATAACCGACAGAAAAGAGATTTTCAGTTTCCCATAAATCGTTAAGCAGCTTGAGTGGGTCGAAAGTACCCCGGATTTTTTCAGCTTTGTGTTCGCTCTTGATTTCAATTGAATTTTCGTAAACCGTGATTTCAATGACCGGGTCGAAAGCTATAAAAGAAACTCTCCCTTTGTCACCTATTCGCAGCGAAGAATCGAGCCAGACAGCCCCTTTTCTGGCGGCCAATTTCCCGAACAGATTTTCCAGGCTTAATCCGGTAGAAACCGGCCTGATTATTGCATTTACCATAAGATGAAAAAGCTATTCAGTTTGCCCTGCATGTCAAGAAAAGGTTGAAAAAGGAGCATTATTTAGGCTTAGGTCCGAATTTGAATTTGCAGGACTCGGATTGACAAGTTAAATTGTTGTATAGCAGCGTATTGGACGGCGGAATTGTCTCAAAAAAGTGTGGAACTTTGGGGCATTCTGTTAGTATTATTAGAAGAACATAAAGCTTGGGGTATGTATGTCAAAAGAGACAGCAAAAGAAATTGACCACAGGTTGATGAGAGCGGTACAGAACGGAGATATGGTCGCCTTTAACAAAATTGTAGACCGTTACAAAAATCGCCTGATGAATGTTCTGACAAGGATGCTTTCTTCGACAGAAGAAGCTGAAGATGTAGTTCAGGAAACATTTGTTCGGGTCTATCAGCATCGCCAGTCTTTCAATTTTAAGCATTGTCTGTCTACCTGGATTTATACTATCGGCTTAAATCTTGGGCGCAACGAACTTCGTCGCCGTAAAAAATTCAAATTTTATGAAATTTCTGATATGAAAGGAAACGAGCCTGAGCTTTCGGTAAAGATGAAACTACCGAGCCGCCTTCCTGAAGTAATCAACAGCGCAGTAGGGGATCTTCCGGAAAAATACCGGACAGCCTTTGTATTGCGTGATGTTCAGGAGATGTCTTATGAAGAAGTAGCCCAGGTTCTAAGCGTTCCCCTGGGAACAGTTAAATCGCGTGTGAATCGAGCAAGAATGATGTTGCGAGATAAATTGCAACCGAGATTGGAGGAACAGAATGCGTTGTCAAAAGGTACGCTCTTACCTGTCGGCTTATTGTAATGATGAGCTGGTAGGCCGCCGTCTAATGGCACTGGGCGACCACCTCACCAATTGCAAAAGTTGCCGGCAAGATGAACAGAATTTCCGGGCGATTATTCGTTCAAGCAAAGAGTTAAAGTCTTTTCAGGTTAGCGAAGGCTTTAACAGTCGCCTGCTTGATCGTATTGCTCATGAACGTTTTGCTGAAACCCGTACTAAGGCATTACTGCCCAGACCAGCGCCGTCTTTTTTGGTGCGCAGGCTGCTGCCGGTATTTGTAACAGCTGCTTTGATTATCTTTGTAGGCATCAATTATTTTTCTACTGAAAATGGTACTGGCTCAAATATGACCCTGGCAAACAGCAGTCAATCAGTTAACGATTCTTATCTGACTGCTCAGCCGCTGAACAATCCAAACCTGACCGGCAGGCTTCACAAAGGCTGGACTCTGGATGGTCAGTTAGCCCGTTCTGAAAGAATTAATAGAATCTCTAACCAGTTGACTTATAGCTCTCCCTTTAGTCTGGCCGGAAGCAGAACAAATACCAGTGTTACCACCCGCTACTTCGGGTTGGGACCATATGTTAGCGGATTCTACCGGATACGGCCGGTAATTAGAGTTTTTCATTCCCCCCGTTCTGTAACGGATAAGGAGGAAGAAACTATATACTAAAATGTTAAAGTTGTTTTCAGGGATCGCTTCAAAGGTGGTCCCTTTCTTTTTCATACTTATCTTAATATCAGCAGACAGCAAGGCTGCAGACAGTTCGCTGGCGCCGCTCGAAAGCGGACTCTTTAAGCTGATTTCAAAACTGTCCCAGTCAGTAGTGACTATAGAGGCATCAAAATCCCGGGTGGAGCCGTTTCCACTTGGTCCTGCCAACCCTGGCATTGTAAAGGTAATAGCATCAGGAGTTGTCTTCGATTCGCTGGGACACATAATTGTGGCGGCAAGCTCTGTAACCGGGCGCGACAAATTGTATGTCGTCTACGGGGGGTTTAAGATAAGTGCGCGAGTGATAGGCGTAGATTACCAGACAGGCTTGGCGCTTATAAAACCTGCCAGACCAATCGGACGAGCCGTTGAAGCGCTTGAAAATTATCGCTGCGTGGGTCAACTGGTCATCGCAGTCGGTAACTCTTACGGTCTCCACGCCAGTCCATCGCTTGGCTTTTGTGCCGGTGCCAGAGACGACGGCTCGCTTCAGTTTTCGGCAGCGATTACTTCAGGCTCTATCGGAGGGGGACTTTTTGATCTATCCGGAAGGCTCATAGGTGCGATTATTGGCGGAATCGGCAGCGGTGAGCGGACAGAAGCCGGGCTGGCAATTCCGGCCAGCGAGATTCCGGCTATTGTAGAGCATTTGATTAAATATGGTGATCGCCGGGCCGGTTACCTGGGGGTTACGATTGGTGAGATAGAAATAAGTCCGCCGCTTGAAATCGGTTCTGTAAATTCAATGATTTCGGGGCAAATTTTCGGTTTCAGCAGGTTAATAGAACAAAGTGCTGTCATAACCGAAGTTGTACAGTTCTCACCTGCCGCCAGTGCAGGGCTAAGGCAGGGAGATCTTATCATAAGTGTGAACGGAGAACAGATTGGCTCAGCTTTAGAATTCGTATATAGAATAAAACGAGCCAGATCCGGCTCGATCTTGAGGCTTGAACTAATCAGGCAGAATGAGCTTATTTATGCCGATGTCGAAATTGGCTCAAGAAATGCAGATATAAGCCAGAGATTTCGCAGCTCATTAGGCAGCAAAGCTAAGGGAAAGAACTCTCAAAAACTCATCTATCAGGAGCTTGAAAAGCTCAAAAAGTCAGTCAGGCGGCTCGAACAGCAGCTTCACAGCATTAATTCCCAAGATATAGATTGAATCAAGCGTTCAAATCGCTTAGTTTTTAGACCGGCCAGAAGCGCCGCCTTGATTAAACTATGATTATGAACTTCAAAATTATTTATCGGGCTGTTTCGATTGCAATAATTAAACTGCATTTCTTGTCAAACAAACAATTTCTGGATTCGGGCGTAGAAAGTTAGCAGATGATTAAGTTTATCAAAATTCTGTTCTATATGGCAGCTGCATTAGTAGTTCTAACAGGGGGAGTTTACCTGTATCTCTTTCAGGCAGGTGGCCTGGAAAACATAGTATCTAAAAAGATACAAGATTTAGTTTCAGACAAGTACAGCTTAAATATTAGCATTGGTAATATCGGCGGTGATATTGTCTCCGGGGTAGTGATAAAAGATATCAGCGTTATTTTTTCAGACAGCCTGGGACAAATTGAACTGCTGGTGATTCCAAAACTGCTGGCACGTTATTCTTTAAGAGGGCTGATCTCTGGCGATTATGATTTCGAACTTATTGAAATTGACTCTGCCAGAATAAGACTGGTCGAGAGTGATTCCGCAAAATGGCGGATTCCTGCATTTGCTTCGGACAAACCCGGTGAAGGAGAAAGTGGCAGCGGCAGCTCGGCAGCTTATGGACTGATTTCCAAACTGCAGATAAACAACGCCAGCATCGTGATAGAAAAAAGTAGTGATACCTTAAGTTTTTCAGCAATAAATCTGGCAGCTTCGCTGATGGCGCAGGGTAACACGTACGCTGTCGATCTAAGCCGTCTGTCTTTAAACTCAAGCCGGGAAAATTATGAACTTGATTACTGTTCAGGCAAATTGACTTATGCTAACGGTCTCTTATCATTTCAGGAGCTGAGCCTTGGCAGGGGTGAAAGCCGTTTGAGACTAAGCGGTACAGTTGATACCCGGGGCCTTACAGCACAGTTTTCATTTGCGGCTGACAACCTTGACATTGCAGAAATTTCTGCCTATGCCGGCCTGAATTTGAAAGGCATGATTGATCTCAACGGCAAGTTTGACATTGGAAATTCCGGAATGAAGGCATCTCTGGATTTGGCCGGAACCTTTCAAATTGCTGAATTTAAAAATATCCACATTGACATGCGGTATTCTGAAGGGATTGTCAATTTGGATACAGTCTATGGCACAATTTTCGACCATTGCTCTGTGGACGGCAACGGCAACCTTGATCTCACAGGCGATGTCGAAAAGTATACTATTGTTGCTGCCATTCGAGGTTTTAATCTTAAGAGTCTGGTGGAAAACGGTTTCGAGTCTGACCTAAGCGGTGATATACGTTTAAGTGGTACGTCATTTAAGAACAGCGATCTAAGGTTAGACATAGATGCTGTGCTCTATGAATCCAGCTTCAATGGCTACCAGCTTCATTCTGCAATAGGCAGCATGGTTATCACCACAGACTCAATAGAATTTCTGGAGCCGTTCGCAATCAAGTATTTCGAAAACGAATTCAGATTTAGTGGCATGATAAATTATAATGACAGCCTGAATATTGAACTTACCGCACAACTGCAGAATCTTGAACGATATCACGACAAACTGTTTATCAAGAGACCTGCCGGCAGAGGCTTCTTAACTGCTAAAGTATCGGGTAAAACCAGCGACCCTGACCTGTGGGCGAATTTTAAATCCGATTCTGTCTGGATATACGACCTGTACAGCGAACGGTTCAGCGCAACCGTTAATATTAAGAGTTTTCTTAAATCGAAGCAGGGTGATATTGAAGTTTTTACCTACGGCGGATCGGCCTGGGATGTTCCGCTAAACAAGGGCTATTCGTTTCTCAAAATAGATTCAAACATTGTCACAATAGATTCTGTCTATCTGGAAAATAATTATTCATCGGTGCACACCAGCGGAGCACTTGATTACGAATCCGTACCTATGTCGCTCGAGCTAAAGGCGTTTGAGCTCAAATTATTTAACCAGCAGTTTTTGAACCGGGGATCTGTCAATATCGACATTGATTCACTGGGGTTCTATTTCCGGCAGGCAGCGATTGCCAATGATGAAATGCTGCTCTCGGCGACCGGGTCAGTAGGTTACGACGAATCGATGGACATGGATTTCTATTTTGATGAATTGCAGATTTCTCCCTGGATGAAACTGGCATTTGAAAAAGACCTGCTAAGCGGAGAAGCTTCCGGAAGAGCTTCAATGAAAGGCACCTTTAAGCAACCAATTTTTGATCTCAGTTTAATAGTTGATTCGCTTGTTTTTAAAAGTGTCCATCTGGGCAACCTTGCTACGGATGCACAATACAGCGACGAACTACTTGCCATTGACAGCATTGTCTTAGTCTCAGAACAGGGACGGTATTTTATAGCAGGAGTGGTTCCTATTAATCTTTCGTTCTCAGGTGCTACGGTCAAAAGATTACTTGATAAACCAATGAATTTGTCAGTCTTGGCCACAGACAAGAAGTTTGACCTCTTAACCGCAATGTTGCCGGATATTGAGCAGCTCGAAGGTGATTTTGTAACGGATTTCAAAGTTTTTGGAACACCAAATAACCCTCATCTGGAAGGAATGGCGTACATCCGCCAGGCCAGGCTAAAATACTTTGACCTCGAAGAATATATCTATTCGGACTCAGCTGGTGTTACGATGGTGGATAATAGAATTGTGCTCGATTCTATAGAAGCCTACGCCTATCGAGGAAATAAAAAGAACTCTCCCAAAAGGTACGCAGAATTCGAAGGTGAAATTATTGTTAAGGCTCTGGACAATCTTTACTATGATATCTATCTGACTTTGCCGCGCGAGTTTCCGTTTAATTATGAACTGGCTGACATTCGCGGTTCTATTGAGGGAGAAATGCATATTCAGGGAGATACCCCTCCGATTGTAAGCGGGGATCTGGCACTGGTTGCTATGCGTTATGCGGTAAATTTTGCAGAGCCGGATGAAGGTTCTCCGATAATGATGGCCTTTTCAGAGGAAGGCAGCTGGGGGTTGAACTTAAATATTGATATATTGTCCAACTACTGGGTGAAAAACGACGACATTGACGCGCAGTTCAGCGGCTTCATAAACATAATCAGAGAGAATGGCCGGGAGCAATTGATTGGTGAATTGGAAGTAGTCAGGGGCAGAGGGTTTCTATTCGACAAAATATTCCGGTTGGAGCCGGGAGGCACAGTAATATTCGATGGCGGCGACTCGCTTAACCCCCGGCTCAATCTGGTTGCTTATACCAGAATAACCAGCTATACGCCCTCTGCTATTGAAGAAGATCAGACTTCGATTCAAAAAATATTGGGCATAAGAATTTCCGGGACACTGGACCACCCGGATATCTCGGTAACTGATGACTCCGAAGTTTCTGAAGATGAACTTCTGCCGGCTCTGGCAGGGACTGAATATGGAGAGGGAGATATCTCTTCGTTCGGAAGTTTCGGGCAAAGGGTCTCAAACGTAGTAGCCACCCAGGTTTCCAAAATCGGAAGTAAGCAGTTCCGACAACTGGGACTGGAAACTTTTGAAGTTGATCCGGGTTATTACCGCGGAGATTTGGATTTGACCAGGACCCGTTTTACTCTCGGCTTTTCCCCGTTTGACCCGAACCTGTACGTTTACGGCAAGTCGGCTCTTGGTTCAACCACCGGACAGGAGATTGGCTTTGAATACCGCAGATTCAAATCTTTTATTTTAGAAGGCCGACGCGACGAAGAGGAACTATATCATCTAAATCTAAAACTCCACTGGGAATTTTAATGCACTTGAATCGATTTAGTCTCTGCATATTCGCAATGCTTCTGTTCTTCTTTTCAAGCTCGCAGGCCATTGACCGGGAAACTTTGCGATGGATGCGTTCTGAACCAAAAATCACAAAAATTGAGATAGCAGGAAACAAAGCTCTATCAAAGGGCGACATCAAGAGTCAGATGTATTCAAGAGAATTCGGATTCTTTAAAGCTCTGGGAAAAGACCGACGCATCTATCTGCAGCGGGAAACACTTCGCAGAGACACCCTCGAAATAAAGTTTCTATATTTGAAAAATGGTTATCTGGATATTGAAATAAAAGAAGAATTTATACTTAACCAAATTGATTCCAGCGCTACTGTCTTGGTGCAGTTAAGTGAAGGCAAACTCTACCGGTTCGGTCAAAAAGAGTTGAAGGGCAGCTACGACAGCAAGTTTGGTCAAAATCTTAATAAAATGATGCAAACGCTTAAAGAAGGTAAACCGTTTAATATCTTTTTGGTTCGAGGCATGATTTTCGATATGAAAACCTATCTGGCCAACGAGGGATACCCCTATGCAGTCATTGATTTTACCATAGATAAATCAAATGACAGCGAATTTGATGATATACTAATCACAGTAGAGTCTGATTCTCTGGTTCATTTTGGCGAAGTACGAATCACAGGGAATGACAATTTCCCCAGCTATACTGCCAGAAGAGAAATAACCATAAAGCAAAATAATATCTACAGGAGAAAAGACATTCTTAATTCACAAAGGCGTCTTTTGGAGTCAGGCTATTATACTACTGTCCGCTTTGAACAGGACGATACGACTGAGAGCCGCCTGGCACCTGACTTTGTCCTGTCTGTCCGTGAACGCAAACCTCATTACATTACATTTACAACCGGTGCCGGACAGTCCGAAGATAAGGATTTAGTCTGGGGGCTTTCCGCCAGATACGGGAAAAGAAATTTTGTAGGTTCCCGCAGATATGATATTTTGTCGGACTACTCTTTTACTTTAGGTAACGGCTCAAAGCTGATCGAACACCGCTACCGGGTAAGATTTACCGAGCCATGGTTTTTGGGTATACGCATGCCGCTTATATTAACCAGTGAACTGCAGCCGAAGATAAAAGACCCCAACAGAAACTTTGACAGGCAGTCATGGTCTCTTTCGGCAGCAACTACTCGAAGGTTTGGACTAAAGGCCAGGACGACCGCCGGATTCGAATATGAGTTTGTAGAAATAAGCGGGGTCCCTGAAACTGAGATAGAACTGCTTAAAGCAGAGGAAGGTAACTCTGCCCGTAGAAAGATTTATTTTACTTTTCGTCGGGATAGTCGTGATGACCTGTTTGTTCCCCGCAGAGGTGCCTTTACTATTTTTAGCGTTGAGTATGTCGGCGGATTTTTGGGAGGGGATGATAATTTTTCAAAAACACAGTTTTCATGGTCGACCTATCAGATGATAAAACCGGACTGGATATCAGCGACACGAATTAAAGTTGGCTGGGCCAGAGCATTTGAGAAAACACAGGTGGTTCCAATTGACGAAGCCCTCTTTTTGGGCGGCGCCAACTCTGTTCGTGGTTTTAGCACCGAAAGTCTGGGTCCGATAGATGCGGCGTCCGGCGAAGTTGAGGGGGCTACTTATACTATTCTGTTTAATCAGGAGTTCAGGTGGAAAACCCTGCAGGTTTTTAACTATCTGCCGATTTTGCGGAAGATTTTCTCGTCTTTGCCTCTCTGGCAGTCAGTTTTCTTTGATATGGGCAATGGATTCAGGAATCTGGAAGATATAAAGGCCAGCGCTTTTGCTTACAGCTATGGGACAGGTATACAGATAATGTCTCCGGCCGGGCCTATAAGATTTGACTATGCCCAGCGAATCCCAACCAGTACAATACCTTTTGACAGTCGCTGGCACTTTACTATATTGTATGCGTTCTAAATGATGTTAACGAGAACTGGTAATGGAACAAATATACTTAGACCATAACGCTACAACGCCGGTTGACCCCGAGGTCGCCGATATCATGAGCCGCTATCTTGTCGAAGATTTCGGTAATGCCAGCTCTGTGCATAATTTTGGAAGAAATGCCAAAGTTGCCCTGGAAAACGCCCGTGAGCAGATTGCTGAATTTATCAACTGTGAGCCAGCGGAGCTTTATTTCACTTCAGGCGGGACAGAGTCGGACAACATAGCCGTTTTAGGGACCACCTACCAATACAAGAAACGAAAAAATCATTTGATAGTTGGTTCCACCGAGCACCATGCTGTTTTTGAGCCGGCCGAGTTTCTTCATCAAAAAGAGAACTGGGACCTCGATTTCCTGCCGGTTGATACAGACGGGTTTTGTACGGCAAGTGATCTGGAAGAGCTCATTACCGATAAAACAGCACTCGTCTCGGTTATGCATGCCAACAACGAAACCGGCACGATTCAGGATATCAAGACATTAGCTCAAATAGCTAACTCTCAAAAAGTATTGTTCCATACCGATGCGGTGCAATCAATCGGTAAGATAACGGTCGACGTCAAAGAACTCGGTGTAGATATGCTTTCATTGACAGCTCACAAAATTTATGGCCCAAAGGGCATAGGCGCTCTTTTTATTCGTCAGGGTGTAAAAATAGCGCCGCTATTTTACGGCGGGTCGCATGAGAAAAAGCGCCGTCCGGGAACAGAAAATGTAGCCGGAGCAGTCGGTCTTGCCAGGGCGCTTGAAATTGCCAGTAAGAGAATGGAACAAGACCACAAAAAGCTCAGCGAACTGGCTGACTATTTCATAGATAAAGTCAACGGTGCCATCTCAGATGTAGCGTTTAACGGCTCAAGAGAAAAAAGAATTCCGCAGACGGTTAATTTGTCGTTCATTGGCATTGAAGGTGAGTCGATTCTGCTGTCTTTGGACCTTGAGGGTATCGCCTGCTCTTCCGGTTCGGCCTGTACTTCGGGCTCTACTGAGCCATCGCATGTCATGACGGCCATGGGCAAACCAAAAATTGAAGCGCAAGGGGCTATTAGGTTTTCTCTCGGCCGCAGCACAACAGTCGAGCAGCTCGACTATGTCGTCGAAAAACTGATTCCGACTATTGAGAGGCTGCGTTCTTTGTCTCCGATATATGAAAAAGGTTAAGCGGGGTTTTAAATCAACAAGTTAAACAAGCGGACACTTTCAGCCGTCTTTTCAAATTAAACTAAGTATGAAGGCCAGGGAAAAAGTATTGGTGGCCATGTCCGGCGGGGTCGACTCATCGGTAGCCGCGCTTCTCTTAAAAGAGCAGGGCTACGATGTTGTCGGGGCGCATATGAAGCTCTGGGATTATGTTGATGTTGGCGCCGACATTTTCAAAGACGGCCGCTGTTGTACGATTGACTCTGTAACTGACTGTCGTATAGTCTGTGACAGCATAGCTGCGCCATTTTATGTGCTGAATATGTCAAAAGAGTTTAAGGCTACCGTCATAGATGATTTCGTGTCGGAGTATCACAAAGGCCGCACGCCCAATCCTTGTGTTCGCTGTAACTCCGATGTTAAGTGGAACGAATTTTTGCACAAGGCCGAAAAAATCGGCTGTGATTATATTGCCACCGGGCATTACGCTATTATCGAGCAGAACAAATTTAAACGTTGGCATATTCGCAAAGGCATCGACGACACCCGTGACCAGTCCTATGTCCTCTGGGGAGTAACTCAGCGAGCTCTGTCAAAAACATTAATGCCGCTCGGAAATCTGCTTAAGAGCGAAGTTCGCGAGATTGCCCACAAACATAATTTACGAACAGCCGACAAACCGGAATCACGCGAAATCTGCTTTGTGGCCGATAACAATTACCGCCGGTTCCTGCGTGACTGGGAAGAAAAGCACGGCTCGGAGTCCGTTCCGGGTCAGATAGTCCATGAAAACGGCGAGGTCATGGGCCAGCATAACGGCATTGCGCATTTTACAGTCGGCCAGCGCAAAGGCCTGGGAATCACGCACCCGACACCACTTTATGTCCAGCGGGTAGAAGTCGACACCCACCGGGTCATAGTAGGAGACAACGATTCTTTGTTTGTCTCAAAACTGGAGGCTACCGCTATCAACTGGATTGGCGGCTCTGCTGACAATGGCTCGTTTGAAGCCGAAATCAAAATTCGATACCTGCATACTCCGGCAGCGGGAAAAGTCACTCCGCATTCTGAGACAGAAGCCTCGATTGTGTTTACCGAACCACAGCGGGCGGTCACGTCCGGGCAGTCGGTCGTCTTTTACGAAGGCGATATTGTCTTAGGGGGAGGAATAATCGACCGCGCTTAGAATTATCGACTGCTCCGATTGACAATCAATTCAATCTCAATTATCTATCAAAATTAAGTAGAGCAAAGAAATTTCTGAAGGAGGTTCGTAAATATGCCTACAGCCAGATTTTTGGGACAGTCCTGCATCACTATTGAAAATGGTGACCACAAAATAATTATCGACCCGTTTTTGACCGGCAACCCTCTGGCCGGCGCCAAGCAGGAAGATATAGAATGCAGTCACGTCCTCTTGACCCACGGTCATGGCGACCATTTTGGTGATACGATAGAAATTGCCAAACGAAACGACGCCACCGTCATAGCCACTTACGAACTGGCCAGCTTCTGCGGCAGCAAAGGACTGAAATTTCATCTGATGCATATTGGAGGCGCGCACGATTTTGATTTCGGGCGGGTTAAACTGACCATCGCTCACCACGGCGGCGGTTTTGGCGAGAATGCCGAAATTTATACCGGCCCTCCCGTTGGATTTTTGATTACCATGGGCGGCAAAACTGTCTACAACGCCGGAGATACCGGTCTGTTTTACGATATGAAGCTTATTGGAGAAATGAATCAGATTGACCTGGCTTTTCTGCCAATCGGCGACAATTTTACGATGGGAATCGACGATGCCGTTAAAGCTGTGGAATTCTTAAAACCCAGGAAAGTTGTACCTGTACATTATAATACTTTTCCGTTAATAGAGCAGGACCCGCAGGAATTTGCCGGTAAAGTAAAAACGGCTGAAGTTGTCATAATGAACCCGGGGGATACGATCGAGTTTTAATCTGACTTGCCGATTTAAGAATTCTGAGGCGGCGATTGCAAAATTGCCGCCTTTTTTGAGAGGTTATAGTTGATTAGGCACCCAGGGCATATTTAATATTGAATAAGAAAAATCAAATAGCGTATAACTATATTAGATGAAGAAACTCTTTAAAATATTTGTCTGGGCGGCCGGAATTTTCGTAGCCCTGCTGCTATTAATTGTAATAGCCTTCAAACTTTTTTTCCCGGTCGAAAAAGCAAAAGTTTACGCAATCGAGAAAGCTGAAAGTTTCTTAAATCGAAAAGTCACTATTGAAGCGATAGACATTTCAATCTGGGGCGGTCTGGGCCTGCAGCTGGTCGGTGTCACTGTCTCTAATCCACAGGAGTTTTCTGATCAGACGGATTTCCTGAGGGCCGAAAACGTAGATGTCAAAATGAGACTGTGGCCTTTATTGTTCGGAGAGTTTCGGGTTGACAGGTTTATTCTCAACAGACCGCAGATTAGTCTGATAAAATCATTTGAGCTCAAAAATAACTATTCCTTTGAGAGTGCAGATTCAATTCCTGAAACTAAAGCTCTTGAAAATATCCCAGGTGAGGCGGTACCTGCCGTAGCAGCAATTTCATTTGAAACATTTGAGATTAATAATGGAACATTAGTCTACAAGAATTATTCAGACCAATCAGAACTAATTCTTACTGGAATAAATTTTCATTCAAGTCTGGTCAACCCAACCGAAAACAGATTTAAATCTGTCGGAGAACTTGCCATACAAAGCGTTCTCTTCAAAAGTGAAGAGTCCTTTCCTGAAGTTAAAGTCAGCCTGGCCTACGACGCCGAACTTGATTTGACCAATAAGAGGCTGGTTCTCGAAGAATCAGCACTGGAGCTCAATGATATTTCGTTTCGCTTGAGTGGTCAGCTCTCCGACTTCGTTTCGGCTCCCAAAGGACGCTTCACTATAAAATCCGAAAGCGTATTGGCAGAGCAGCTGATAGAACTTCTTCCGGCCAAAGTCAGAAAATCAATTTCTGATTATTCGATAAGCGGTGAACTCAGTCTGACTACCGAACTTGAATACGGCCAGTCGAAGATTACTCCGTTTTCTTATTCAGGAACGCTGTCACTCAATAAAGTACGGGTTACCACTAATATGATAAATGCCACGTTGCAGTTTGACAGGGCCTTCATTGATTTCAAACCGGACAATGTTCGCGCCAATATCGAAGGTGGCACGATTGATGGGCAGCCGTTTAAAGGTCATGTAATCATTAACGATTTTGCGAATCCTGAAGTGAATGGTGATCTGACCGGTTCCATTGATCTGGCCGTTTTTGATCCTCTGATTGACAAAGAGGACAAATTTGAGTTTTCCGGGAAAACAGAACTTGACCTGAGGTTCTCCGGCCGGTTAAACGACAGCAAACAGCTGGTGTATTCCGGCAATCTAAAAATGCTGAATGGTAAATTCAAATCAGAGCTCTTGCCGGAATCGATCGATTCGCTGTACCTTGATCTCTACATAGACAATAAGGTTACTACTGTCAGACGTATTGCGGCCAGATCGAAATCGGCTGAGTTACTTTTTAGCGGACGTTTTGAAAATGTGATAAATTATTTTATGGCTGATTCCTCTAGCCGTTTGAAATTGCCTGCACCGTTAATAGTAGGAGAACTTAGCGGTCACAGCGACCTGGCTTTGCTTAACGGCTATCTTGAAAAAGCGAGGGCAGCCAGAGTAACGGGTAAAACCAGTTTTAATCTAAAAGTCAGCGGCAATCCGGTTCTGCTTACCAGTCTGAAACCGTATGGCAGTTTGTCAATCTCTGAGGGTACTTACTTCGACTCAACTTTTCCAGAACCCGTAAAGCACTTTTCTGCAACTATGACAGTTGTTGCAGATACCTTCAAAGTTGACTCAATGAAAATTGAGTTTGAATCAAGCGATGTATCCCTATCCGGCAAAATTATTCAACCGGTGCCATACTTTTTGACATATCTTGGAATAATCGAGGGAACACCGCCAAAACCACTCTTTGAGCTGGACATAGTATCCAGAAGATTCAATGTTGACAAGATGTTTCCTGAAGCTGTTCCCGGATCTGAAGCAGTAACAACAAAACTTCCGTCCGACACGGTTCCGGAATTGATAGTTCCGGATATGAACGGCCGGGGAACTTTCTCTGTCGACACTCTCATCTACAGTAAAATTGAGTTCACAAATATCAAGGGACTCTTAAGAGTGCAAGACCGGCGGATGGAGACTTACAATGTCACCGGCAATGTCTATTCCGGCAGAATCAGCGGTGAAACCACTATTGACCTAAATGATTTCAGCAAACCACGATATATTGGTAAGTTCAAGGCCACAAGTATTCAAGCAGATGATTTTATCAGCCGCTTTACCAGGATGGGCGGATTTCTTTTCGGCAAAATAAATATTAACGGTGACTACAACGCTTTAGGCTGGGATCGAGAAGCTTTTCTGAAGTCGCTTACTATGGACGGTCTGGCACAGATGAACAAAGGGAAGCTGGTGACATCGGACTCGATTCATCAGCAGCTTAATTTCATTACAAAGAGACTGAAACTCCCTTTTGATAAAGAGCAGACGATACGAAATCTTTCATCAAAAATCACAGTCAAAGATGGTAAAGTCGGGCTTGATAATCTGAAAACATCTCTGGGTGTAATAGGTGACCTTGAGCTCGGCGGTTTTTATAGCTTTGACGGAGAACTCGACTACACCGGTTCAATCTTGCTTTCCAAGGAACAGACCAAAAAAATAATGTCTGAACTTTCCAAAAGTAATCTTTTTGGAGGACTGGCCGGACTGTTAAATAATAAAAGTGTAGACAGGTTGAGACTGCCAATAAAGTTAGGTGGCACGGTTGATAAACCGAAACCGGAGATTGATATGGCAGCGTTGACTGGTAATGCCGGAAAAAACCTGTTACAGAATTTATTTAAGAAACTCAGTGAAAATAAATAGCATAAATTGAATTTCGACTTTAAAACATTACTTGAAAAATTGCACGGCTGTAAAGCAGTAATACTTGGTGTTACTATTCTGGTTTCTCTGGGTTTTGCGCAAAACGCAGAGAGCCAGCAAATACTTTCACCCGAACTTTCAGTTATCGTATCAAACAATTCCAATAGTGAGCTGCACAAAGTTTGGATTTATTTCGACCTGCCGGATTCGCTCTTGGAAAAAGTTAATTTAAGCGAAAAATCTTTAAAGCGCCGGGCAAAAGTTTTTGGTCAAAACGATAGTCAAAGCCGTTATGATTTTAGGCCGAGTGATAAAGTTTTGCAAGAAATAACATCAACGGGCGTTCAAATTAGAAGAGTCTCCCGGTGGTTCAAAGCCGTGTCTGTCGAAGCCAGCGCGTCCCAAATACAACAAGTGGCCCGGCTGCCATTTGTCTCAAAAGTTGATTTGGTCAAAACACTTTCGACTCCTCTGCCGGTAGTCGAAGTCAGCCAGCAGCGAAGCCTGCCCACCCAACGTAGTGCACTGCTGCCCTATGGTTTGACTCTATTTCAGAACAGTTACATTAATGCTGTCAAATTACATGACGCCGGACTCAGTGGTAAGGGGGTTTTGATTGCGCTTTTTGATACCGGCTTCGATACCGCCCACGTGGCTTTTGATTCAACTTCTATAATAGACAGCTACGATTTTATCAATAATGATGACGATGTGTCAGGTGTAGACTGTGCCATGGGCGTACAACAGTCTTTTCACGGGACTTTGACACTAGGAGTACTGGGCGCGTACATTCCTAATACGCTCATTGGTGTCGCCTATGGAGCCGACTATGCTCTGGCCAAAACAGAAATCACCTGTGCTGATGTTAATGGCAATGATGAGATTAAAGTAGAGGAAGATAATTGGATTGCCGCCGCTGAATGGGCTGATTCTATCGGTGCTGATATTATCAGCTCATCCTTGGGTTATACTCAGTTTCAGGATAGCGGCAGCTACACCCAATCGCAGTTAGACGGCAACACCGCGCTGATAACGATTGCTGCAGATATTGCAGCTTCAATGAATATTCTGGTCGTAAATTCTGCCGGCAATTCAAGAGGTTCACTCACTTGGGGGACAATATCTTTTCCGGCCGATGGTGATTCAGTCTTGACTGTCGGTGCCGCAACTTCGGATTCAAGTCTGGCATCCTTTTCTTCGCCCGGACCTACCGCTGACGGTCGAATAAAGCCTGACATTGCTACCCTGGGAGTAAATGTTTATACCGCCCTCCAAAATGGTGGCACAATTAGCGCCTCCGGAACATCTCTTTCAACCCCGCTAGTGGCAGGCGGAGCAGCACTGGCGTTAGAGCACGATTCTACGATGACTGCCAATGAAGCCCTGTTACTAATCCGCCAGACCGGAAGTAAATCACAAAGCCCGGACAATGATTTCGGATATGGGCTATACAACGCTGCCAGGGCTGCAGATATAATAAAAATTGACCAGTCAGGAATTTTTCAGGTAACCATCGGCCAAACCAGAATCATAGCAATCAGCGCCTCGGGACGCACTCTTTCCACTCCTGCCATCAGTCTGACAGGAACAGTTCCGGCCGGAATTTCCCTGACAGACAATCTTAACGGCACAGCTTCTTTATCGGTAACAGGTTCATCCGCTCTGGCTGTTCAGACTATTCTGAACGTCGTTGCAGATGTCGGTTACTATGCAGATACAGCCCGGCTCATAATTGAAGTGCAATCTTTGACTTCGGACTTGGTCAGAGCAGCTCCCAACCCCTTTTCAAGCTCAGTCAGGTTCTTGATTTCCTCAGCAGCAGGGAAATGGCAATCTTTGACCATTTATACTTCTGCCGGCGAGAGAATCTGGGAAAAAGTCAATAATTTCGCAGTTTCGGCCGATACTTCTATTATCTGGGATGGCAGAAATGCCCAGGGTAAAGCAACTTCTGCCGGCGTCTATATCCTGCATTTCATGTCCAGCAACGCTGAAAGACGTCTTAAGTTGTTGAAAACAAACTAAGTAGACTTAAGGGTTTCTTTCATTGCTATGGCCTCCGCTATTTCAAAAAATGCTGTTATAATTGAGAGGTGCGCTCTTTGTAAAATCGATCTGAAAGGTCGCTTTGCTTATCTGGACGAAGAGTTCATGTCACTCACCGGATACAGCGATGAGGAGCTGCTCGGCAAATCAATCTCCAAAATCCTGGATGCCGATAGCGGTGAGCTGATTCGTAGTCTGGTCACTGACCGAAACCACTACGATACTTTTTTTGATTCTGTAAAGCTGACAGTCATTACCAAGCAAAATAGAAAGCTGAGCTTATGCGCAGTTGTATCCTTAAATTTCATTGGTGGTAACCCGGTTAATCTTCAGATGATTCTTACCAAAGCAAGTGTCTCTGAGCGAAGCGAGGTTTACGCGGCTCCGGATCAGAGTTCTTTAGATTTCCTGTCAATCCTGTCCGAAATGGATGATTTTAAAAATCTGAATGAGCTTTTGCAATCAATACGCGGCTTTACCGGCGCAGGGCAGCTAGGGCTTTATGATTATGACAACAACACTATGTCATTAAAGATATCAGTAAATGATGAAAACAATGCTCAATATGCTAACTCTGAAATACCCTCTACTTCTATTGTACAGCTCATGGTGGCCGATTCCGGTAACAATTACAGCTATACTGATGATAAGGCTGTCCAGAAAGCTATTGAAAAAAGCGGTAGTGCGCCGCAGGAATTCGTAACTTCGTTTATCACTAACTCAAACAATCAGTTTGTCTTGCGGTTTATTTATGATGACAAAATAGAGGGAAATGAGGCAGTTGCGGCAGTCAGCAAAGCCGCTATAGGCTCGAAAATCCTTCAAAAATTGATTGACCTAATCGGCAATATTGACTGATTGGCAGCAATTTTGGTCGATTTTTGAGGAGAATTCTTCAAATATCGGTCCTAAGTGATTATCCGACTTGACAAAATCGAACTGACCGCTTTCTTTCGAGCTTCCTTATAATAGAGAGAACCAGGATAGCTAATGAATTCAATGACCGGTTTCGGCAAAGCCGAAATCAAGACAAAATCAGTTCACTGCTCGGCAGAGATTACCAGTTTCAATAACCGCTTTTTGGAAATGTCTATCAGATTGCCCAGGCAGATTTCGGCTCTTGAGGCTCCGCTGAGAGAATTAATATCTAAAAAAGTAAGCCGGGGCAAAGTCACGATTTTTGTGAACTGCGAGAAAACCGGCCCAAATTCTCAAAAATACAGTATCAATGCAGAAGCTTTCGAAGCCTATAACAATCAGCTTATAAAAATTAAAAAGAAGCTGAGACTAAAAGGGGAGATTGATATAGGGAACTTGCTTTCGTTTCCGTCGATTTGTGAGTCACCTTCAAATTCGACGGATATCAAAGAAATCTGGCCTCAGATTAAGAAAGCTGTAGAACAGGCACTGGGGCAATTATCAAAAATGCGCTCTATTGAAGGCTCTGCTCTGGCAAAAGATATGGCAGCTCGAGTCGGAAGAACTCTAAATATGCTCAAAGCGATAAAATCTGCCTCATCAAATTCTGCTAAAAACTACCGCAAAAAACTTTCGAAGCGTATTGAGGAAGTCCTCACCAACGGCAAATTAGACCGTACCCGTCTGGAGCAGGAGGTGGCGATTCTGGCAGAAAAGGCAGACATCTCCGAAGAATGCACCCGCTTTGAGAGCCACGCACGACAGTTCGGAAAAACTTTGAAAGCAAAAGGTGAAATAGGCAAAAAGCTGAATTTTATTTTGCAGGAGATGAACCGCGAAGTAAATACAATGTCCTCAAAGTGCTCAGAGTATGCGGTTGCCAAAGTAGCCCTGGAAATGAAAGAAGAGGTTGAGAAACTTCGCGAACAGGTTCAAAATGTGGAATAGCAGTTTCAGGTACAGGGCGGATGAATAAAGAAACACCGGGTAAAATAGTGATAATTTCATCTCCGTCAGGCGGCGGTAAAACTTCTATCTGTCAGGGACTCTTGACAGAAGAGCGCAAAAGCCAGGGCTGGGGATTTTCGATTTCTTGCACTACCCGGCCAAGGCGCCAGGGCGAACAGCACGGCCGGGAATATTTTTTCGTGACAGAAAAGGAGTTTGACAAAAAGGCAGAAGACGGTTTTTTTGCAGAGCACTTCCCGGTTCACTTGTACAAATATGGTACGCCAAAAGAACAACTGGACAAAGTAGTGAAAGAAGGCGGCGTGATTCTTCTGGATGTTGACGTGCAGGGAGCGGCCAAAATTCGCCGGAAGTATCCCGATGCAATTTCGATTTTTGTACTGCCGCCATCAAAGGAAAGTCTAAAAGAGCGGCTGCAAAGACGCGGAACCGAGACTCCTGAGCAGTTAGATGTCCGCTACAACACCGCCAGGCAGGAAATGAACAAGTACAGCGATTTTGAGTATACTGTAATAAATGAAAAGTTGGAATCAGCCATTTCTGAGGTTTTAGGCATAATTTCCGGCCACCCGGGCTCAATAAAATCTCGGACTGAAAATATTAATATGGAACAAATAAATACAATTATTGGTTAAGCTTTTAAATTAATTGGAGAAGACAAAATGGAAAGACCATCAATAGAAAAACTTGAAAAATTGGGCTTAAATCGTTATGAGGCAATCATTGTCGCCGCCCAGCATGCCCGCTTTTTGAACAGCAAACGTCTGAAACAGCTCGAATTGCTGGAGCAGGACCCCTCGATTGATATCGATTCCAGAAAAATTACTATGCGCGCTCTTAAAGAAGTTTTGGATGGAAAGGTTAAGTTTGAGCGCACAGACTCGATGTAGTAAGGTATATTTCTTAAAATTTAACTAAAGGGTTGTTAATGGCCAAAAATCTTGTCATAGTTGAGTCTCCTGCCAAAACAAAAACGCTTAGCCGTTTTTTGGGCAAACAGTATGAAATAAAAGCAACTGTTGGTCACATTATGGATCTGCCGAAATCAAGGCTCGGTATTGATGTTGATAACGGATTCGTGCCAGACTACGACATTATTAAGGGCAAAGAAAAGATAATCAAAGAGCTCCAGAAAGCTGCCAAGGGTGCCGAGCAGATTTTCCTTGCCCCCGACCCTGACCGCGAAGGTGAGGCTATTGCCTGGCATGTAGCGACACTCCTGAATGGCAAGGGCAAAGGCAAAGCCAAAATTCACCGCATCTCTTTTAATGAAATAACCAAAACGGCAGTACTTGAGGCAATCAAGAATCCACGCAAAATTGATATGAACAAAGTCAACGCCCAGCAGGCCAGACGTGTGCTGGATAGAATAGTTGGCTATACTGTTTCGCCATTTTTATGGAAGACAATCGCCCGCAATCTTTCGGCCGGCCGGGTACAGTCGGTAGCTCTTCGCCTGATTTGCGAGCGCGAACAAGAGATTGATGCCTTTAAGGAAGAAGAATACTGGCAGATTATGACTAAACTTGAGACGGCCAAAAAAATCGCTTTTGAGGCACGGGTCTACAAGATTGGCGGAAAAACTGTGGGAACGCCAATAGATTCTATCAAGAACAAGATTATTGTCAAATCAGAAAAAGCAGTTAAGAAATATATCACGGAACTTCAAAAATACGATTATACCGTCAAAGAAGTCTCAAAAACCGAAAAAAGCTGCAAGCCCTATGCGCCGTTTATAACTTCAACGTTGCAGCAGGAAGCTGCCAGGGTGATGGGCATTGCACCAAAACATACTATGGGCATAGCCCAGAAACTTTATGAAGGTGTCGAGCTGGGCAAGGAAGGTTCTGTCGGTCTGATAACTTATATGCGTACAGACTCCACCCGTATCGCAGACGTGGCTATAAAATCTGTGCGGCAGCATATTGAATCAGAATATGGTAAAAATTATCTGCCCGCTAAGCCGAATGTCTACGGTAAGAAAAAAGGTTCCCAGGACGCGCACGAAGCCATTCGCCCGACTTATATGAACACGCAATCAGTTGATGGAGAGAATGCAGAAATGCGATTGTATGAATTGATATGGAAAAGAACGATTGCATCGCAAATGAGTGATGCGGAACTTGAAAAAACTGTTGTCACTATTGATGTCTCCACAACTTCAGAAAATTTTGTTGCACGTGGAGAAGTGATGAAGTTTGATGGTTTTCTCAAGGTCTATTTAGAATTTAAAGATGATGGTAGTGAAGAGATGGGAAAAGGCGTTTTGCCGCCAAGTCGGTCGAAGAAATGCTCGGACTCATCTATGAGCGGGAACGCATCCGCTACGACCACTCGCGTCGCATCGATTACGAAAGCGCCCAATCCGGAACGCTTCTGCTGGAAATAGGAGCGTGGCAGATAGGACTCAATCCCCAAATAGACAAGACACGTAGCCAAATCCAAGGCGATATCCTGAATCTGGAACGGGAACGACGCATGGAAGAAGTCGCCTGCTGGCGCGATATCACTCGCCTCAAGGGAGACCTGCGCGAAGCCTTGAGGGACTTCGACCAGGAAAAAAGAAAGGAACACCTTATCACAAGTCAAGATGGAAGTACGTGAACTCTGCCGGAAATTGAAACCGATCATCGGCGACCGCGCCATCGCCTCCGACCCG
>JADFPZ010000061.1 GCA_022562075.1 Candidatus Zixiibacteriota bacterium
CATAATGGTTAAAAAGATTGTGGCAGGCGACTACCATCCCTTTTATATGGTCGACAGAGAAAGCGGCTCGTACAACCCCCGAGGGTTTAAGTTCAATTTCGAAGAATCATTTAAGCTCTGATTTTAGCGGCTGTTATATTCACTGATTATTCGCAAACCTTCCAGAGTCAGATCCGGCTCGGTGCGCTGAATAAATTTTGAGTAGCTGACGAATTTTTCTGCCAGTCCGCCGGTAGCAATGACAGTCGGCTTGTTAAATTTGGCTTCATCAATAATCCGCTCAACCAAATAATCAACCTGTCCGACTGTGCCAAAAAACAGACCGGACATTAAGGCTGCGGTTGTTGTCCGTCCTATTACTTTTTCAGGAGGCTCGATTTCAACCAGATGCAGCTGCGCCGCTTTGCGGGCAAGTTCTGCCATCGATGTTTCCGGTCCGGGCAGCAGCACACCGCCGATGTAGTCACCGCTTTTATTAACAATATCAAAATTTGTGGCTGTTCCAAAATCCACCACTATACATTCTCCGCCATATTTTGCAAAGGCCGCTACGGCATTGGCGATTCTATCGGCGCCAACTTGCTGGGGCGCGTCAATATCTATCTTAATCGGCAGTGGTAGTTCTGATGAAAGAATCAGAGCGTCTATCTTAAACAATTCTTGAACCATCTGCGTAAAGGCAGCGGTTACAAGAGGCACCACCGAACAGATTATTGCAGATTTGATTTGTTGTTTTTCAACTTTGGCTTTTGTTAACCAGTTATCAATTGAATCAACAAGCTGCTTCGCTGTCGAATCTCTGTTGGTCAGGATTCTATTTTGATGCAGGAGATTTTTGCCGTCAAAGATGCCGGCTACAGTATTGGTGTTGCCAATATCCAGTGCTAAAAGCATTTTGATTTTGAAGTCGCTAAAGCGGTTCTGGCCTGGCTTGTCAATTTACTCCGGGGCGGTTGCCTGCGCTGCGGGCAATATCCACGTTTATTTTTTCGGCGGATTTGTAGGCGTCGTAGATGCCGTAAATCCAGAGAATTGGTGTTGTCAAAAGTCCTATCAAAAGAAACATCAGCAGCCAGGAGATAGAATAGGCTATCAGAAAGGCGATTCCCTTGTGAAGCTGGCCATTGTATATCTGCCCTAAACCCATATAGAAAAAAGAAAAAACAGCGGCCAGACCGGGGTTCTTATAAAAAACTGGCGAGGTAGGCTGGTTCATTTACGCCTCCTTAAATCAAAATTATAAAGTCTACTGCCAAATAATAACTATTTCTGCCTCTTTTATCCAATCGAAAAAACTGTCCAAAAGTTGCATTCAATTTTGCAGTCTCAAATTCCGATTTAAGTAATAGACCGGGATTATTGCCATGGACATGAAATATGCTAAAATACAGATTCTACTGCTGTGCCTGATTGTTTTCGGGTGCAGCTCAAATATCCCCATAATTAAGGCTTATCCCCGTCCGGCGAAATACAAACTGTATGTCAGCTCGGCGCCCCCGGAAATCAGAGCGAAATTTGTGGCAAGTCTGAGCCTTTACTATCAGGGAAAGCTCGACTCTGCTGCAATCTCATTTGTTAGCCTGATAGCACAAGACCCCAATTACTGGGGCAGCTACTACTATCTTGGGCTTATAAATAAAGATATCGGCCTATACCAGTTAGCTATTGGCAGATTCAGGGAAGCTGCTAAATTGCCAGTCACAGAGCCGGCCCTGCGCAGCAATATTTATCTGGCTTTGGGCGAATGCTGGGAGTCAACAGGGCAATTTGCCGATGCCAAAATGCATTACCGGGCAGCCATAAATATAAACCCGGAATCTGCTTCTGCCAGAGGCAGCTATAATAGAGTCAGTCAGCTTATCGCTCAAAAATAACTGTCTACCCTATCAGCTCTTTTCATATATTTGCATGACTATGTCTGTAATACTAAAAAGATTGTCAATTGATGACTATGAAGAGATAGTCAATCTATGGGCCGATGCCGGCCTGCCGTTTAAACCCAAAGGCCGCGACAGCCGAGCAATGATGGCTAAAGAAATGCAGCAAGAAGGCGTTGCCTATTTTGGTCTTTATGAAGAGAGCAAGATGCAGGCAGTGGGCATTGCCAACTACGACGGTCGCAGAGGCTGGATAAACCGGGTGGCTGTTGATCCGGACAGACGCGGCGAAGGATTGGCCGGGATGATTATCGAAGAATGTGAAAAATTTATGCGCTCCAGAGGAGCAGTAGTTATGACGGCGCTGATAGAAGAAATCAACGAACCCTCTATCTCATGTTTTCAAAAAGCAGGATTTATTTGTGAAAAAAGCTGGCTCTATTTTGCCAAGCGGGATTCTCAGGATTCGTAGCAATAATATATTCTTGTTAGCTTAAGAGAAATCAAAGAATAGCTTCAAAGCCTCTTTTGAGAGTCTCGTAGTCTTTCATCCCGATAAAGCGGACAATCTCGTTGCCATCTCTGTCAATAAAGATAGTGGTCGGTACGCCCCGGGTAGCTCTATAGTCTATAAGTATCTGGTCTTCAGACATCAGCAGAACCCAATTCATATTATTTCGCCCGGCGTACTGTCTTACTCGTTCGGGAGTGTCTTTTACCGCCAGACTGATCAGTTCCACACCTTTAGGCTTATACTCCTCATAGAGTCTAGCCAAATCCGGTATTTCTCTGCGGCAAGGGCCACACCAGGTTCCCCAGACATTAATAACGACCGGCTGTTTACCCAGCCACTCCGAGCTATGGTGCAACTTACCATCGATATCTTTGGCACTAAAATGAGGTACATTAATCGTGCTTATACTGGCACTGTTTGAATCATTTTTAGGTCTACTGCTGGAATCACTCGATGAGCAACCGGCAATAATCAAAGAGATTAGGCCCAATACAATTAATGATGCTCTGGTTTTACTTCTTTTCATCTTTATTGTCGCCGTCTTCGGACTTATCAGTCTCATTTTTCTCTTCATATTTTTTGTCTTTTACAAACTCAAGATAATTTTTCAGGTTCGCGGCGGGTTGGTAGCCACTGACAGCGCCAAGTCTTGTGCCAGCAGGGTCCAAAAACCAAAATGTTGGATAGCCGCGGACTTTGTAATCTTTAGAAGCTAGATTCTTTTCAGTGATTTTATAACCGTCAATATCCAGTTCCTTATTGGAATCTCCCCAAACTTTTACGGCCACAAAATGATTATTTAACATTTTCACTATTTCGGGCTCAACAAACGTGGTCTTGTCCATTTTCTTGCACCAGCCGCACCATTTGGCGGTGAAATCGACAAACAGATGCTTGCCTTCTTTTTTGGCCTTAGCCAGACCCTCATCGTATGAGAGCCATTCTATTTCTGTTGCAGGTTTGTTCTCATCGGTTTTGCTTTTTACTTTGTCGTCACCGGCATAGGCCGACATACAAAAGATAAGTCCTGCAAATAGCAAAGTTAGTATAGTCTTGTTGTTGCTCATAATTATATCCGCCTGTCAGCCATTTGACTTTGACAATGTAGCACTTTTCTTGGCAATTGGCTTCAAATAAGCTGCCGAATCTCCCAGCAATTCTTTCAGGTTGCTTAGCAGCTCAAAATTAACATTCACCGAATATTTCTTAGATCTTATATACACTTCCGAACCATTCTCCTTAGCGGCCAAAATAACCGGCACAGAGCCGGAATATTTTTCCAATGAAGATAAAGCCTTGCTTATCATACTATCGGTCTTGCTTTTATCAATCTTTATAACCAATTGGCAGTTAAATCGTTCCCCTAACTTCTCAAGCGGAACCAGTTCACTGACAATGACTTTGGGAGCCTCTCCCTCTCTGGTAGAGACCCGGCCGGTAATCAGAACCATGCGGTCAATCTCAAGATCCGAGCGACTGGCCTCATAAGTATCTGAGAATATAATCAATTCTACCTGTCCGGAATAGTCCTCCATGGTAGCAAAGGCCATATTCTTATTTCTTTTGTCCAGCTTAGTGCTCAGCTTGGAAATAATTCCGCCAACCGTGATTTCGCGGTTATCTGCCACCTGTTCTAAGCCCGCAATGGTCGTGCTGGTAAAAGATTTAAGCTCATCGCGGAACTTATCAAGAGGATGACCGGAGACATAAAATCCCAGCACTTTTTTCTCTTCGGCCAATTTCTGAGAATTTGGCCAGTCCGGCAGCTCTGGCAAATCCGGGGCTATTCTGGCTATTGCCCCTCCGGGAGCAGCAAAAAGGTCATGACTGGATTTTTTTTCAGAGACTTTTTGAGCATAATCCAAAGCTGTTTCAACACCGGCATGTTTCTGGGCGCGGTTACCTTTTAGAGAATCGCAGGCACCGGCAGATATCAAAGATTCAAGAGTACGACGGTTTAAAGAACGAGCTGGGAGCCGGCTGGCTAGTTCCGTTAACGTCTGGTAACGGCTGCCCTCTTGTCTTTCCTCTACAACAGCAGTAGCCGGGCCAACTCCCACGTTCTTAATTGCCTGTAAGCCGAATCTTATCTTTTTATCTGTTACTGCAAAATTAATTCCTGATTCGTTAACGTCGGGCGGAAGTACCTCAATGCCCAGGCGGCGGCATTCTTCTAAGAGCACATAGATTCTATCGGTGTTGCTCATCTCAGAGCTCATCAAGCCGGCCATAAACTCTTCGGGATAAAAAGTTTTCAGCCAGGCGGTCTGATAAGCGATAAGAGCATAACAAGTAGAGTGTGCTTTGTTAAAACCGTAACGGGCAAATGTTTCAATCTGTTCAAAAATCTGTCCGGCAGCATTTTCAGCTATCTTGTTTTTAGCGCAGCCGTCTAAAAATTCTCTTTTTTGCTCGGCCATCAAAGCGGCGTCTTTTTTGCCCATAGCTTTACGGAGCAGATCCGCGCGGCCCATAGAGTAACCGGCCAGCTCGTGGGCAATTTTTAAGACCTGCTCCTGAAAAACAATCACGCCATAAGTATCGCCCAGAATTGATTCCAGTTCCGGCAGCAAGAATTCCTTTTTGCGATCGCCGGTTTTACATTCTACATAAATGTCAATCATCCCCGAATCCAGCGGACCCGGACGATAGAGCGCGTTCATGGCAGTAATATCGTTAAAATTTTCCGGTCTTAGCCGGCGCAGGTAATCGCGCATACCGGCAGATTCAAATTGGAAAATGCCAATCGTATTCCCCTTGGCGAACATTTTGTAAACTTCGGCATCGTCCAGACTGAGATTGTCAATATCCACCTGAGCGCCGGGGTAGTTTTCTGAAATCAAGCGCAGAGTGTCATCTATGACAGAGAGAGTGCGCAGACCCAAGAAATCCATTTTCAAAAGGCCAACTTCTTCGACCATTTTCATATCAAACTGGGTGGTTATTTCGTCGCGTGAACCCTTAAATAAGGGCACATAATCTGTCAGGGCAGTCGGGGCAATTACCACCCCTGCCGCGTGAGTGCTGCAATGACGCGCCAAACCTTCGAGAGTACGTGAAATCTCAAGCAGTTTTTTGACCCGCTCATCATTTTTGACAAGTTCTGATAAATCTTTGGACTGCTTTAAGGCTTTTTCCAAAGTCATATCAACTGCAAAGGGAATCATCTTGGCGATACGGTCAACCTCGGCATAAGGCATAGACAATACCCGTCCGACATCGCGCACCACGCCTCTGGCCGCCATAGTACCAAATGTTATTATCTGGCTGACATTATCCTTGCCGTACTTGTCAATCACGTAGCGGATGATTTCATCGCGGCCTTTATCAGAAAAATCAATATCGATATCAGGCATTGAAATTCGTTCGGGGTTTAAGAAGCGCTCGAACAAAAGGCCAAAATGAATCGGGCAAACATTTGTAATCTTTAAGACATAAGAAACGATTGAACCGGCAGCAGAGCCCCGGCCGGGACCAATCCGGATTTTTTTCGAGCGGGCGTAATCGCAAAAATCTTTGACAATCAAAAAGTAACCGGAGTAGCCCATCTGACGGATGACGCCCAGCTCGTAATTCAGGCGCTTACTAACGACATCGTTCATTTTGCCATAGCGCTCGTCGATTCCTTTGAGACAGAGATGCTCTAAGAAAGCGTCGGCATCGACAAACGGAGTCGGGATGGGAAAGGTCGGGAGTTTCAGTTTGCCCAATTCCAATTCCAGATTGCACTTGTCGGCAATCTTGACAGTATTGTCGAGAGCCTCTTGGAAATCACCGAGTGCCTGCTGCATTTCGCTTTCGGATTTAAAATAAATCTGGTCGGTGGAGTATTTGAGGCGGTCATTGTCCGACACAAATTTACCGGTCTGAATACATATCAAAGCATCATGTGCTTCAAAATCTTCCTGACGCATATAGTGGCAGTCATTGGTGGCCACCAGCGGTATTTTTGTTTCTCTGGCGATGGCTTCAATTTTTGGTATAAGCTGCTGTTCTTTGTCTATGCCATGATTCTGAAGTTCGAGATAAAAATTGCCTTCGCCAAAAATCTCCTCTAGTTCCCTGGCGGCCATGACGGCGCCGTCGGTGTCGCCGTTTAAGAGATTCCAGTTGACTTCACCTTTTAAGCAGGCCGAAGTAGCAATAATGCCTTCGGAATATTTTCTCAATAACTCTTTGTCCATGCGGGGGCGGTGATAAAATCCCTCCAAAAAAGCTGCGCTGGACAGTTTTACCAGATTCTTATAGCCGGTCAGATTTTTAGCCAAAAGCACCAGATGATAGCCGCCGTCGGGGTGCTTGCTTGATGGCTGCTTATCATGACGGCTGCCGCCGGCCACATAAGCCTCTATGCCTATTATGGGCTTAATTCCGGCTTTGGTCGCTTTTTTATAGAATTCAATAGCCCCAAACAGGTTGCCATGATCGGTTATGGCCAGAGCAGGCATTTTGTACTCTTTGGCCTTGGCTATCAGGTCATCAAGTTTGCTGGCGCCATCCAATAATGAATAATGGCTGTGCGTGTGCAAATGTACAAAATTTGCGTGTTTCATAAGTTATTCTCTATTATACGGGGAGATTTACCAGAAAGATACCACATTCCCCGGTTTATAGCTTCTTATACCTGTCCCGCCTTCTTCATTCAATTACCGCCTCTATTGCTACTCTGTCAATCAGAGGCACCGGCATGCAATTGTGTCAGGCCATTTACTGTCTTTTAATAATTACGTTTGGGCAGATGCTATGGTTGGCAGAAGTTTCATCCAATCCTCAGTTTTTACTGACAATATCTGTCAGTAGCCCATATATATTAATAACAGAGACTAGAAATAAGAGAGACTAGAAAGTGATAGACTCTCTTATATAAAACAAATATTTTGGGTACAAATGATGGTTAGAAAACAAATTGAAATAAAAAAGAGGAAGAGTGATATGGGAACTACTACAATTATTCCGGACAGGCACAAAGCTTTAGAAGCTGCCTTGACGCAGATAGAGCGTAATTTCGGTCGCGGCTCAATAATGCGTTTGGGCGACAAGAAGGTTTTCGAAATCGCGACAATTTCAACCGGCTCCCTGGGGCTGGACTTTGCTTTGGGGGTGGGCGGAATTCCCCGCGGCAGAGTCACAGAGATTTTTGGGCCGGAGTCATCGGGAAAAACAACCTTGGCCCTTCATGTTGTGGCCGAAGCCCAAAAAGTCGGCGGCGTGGCTGCTTTTATCGATGCTGAGCATGCGCTCGATGCTACTTATGCCCGCAATCTTGGTATCGATACTGACGAACTGCTGGTCTCACAGCCGGACACCGGCGAACAGGCGCTGGAAATTGTTGACACCCTGGTTCGTTCCAGCGCGGTTGATTTAATCGTTATTGATTCGGTAGCGGCTTTGACCCCTAAATCTGAAATCGAAGGTAACATGGGTGACAGCCATATGGGACTTCAGGCGCGGCTGATGTCACAGGCCTTGCGTAAACTGACGGCAATTATTTCCAAGTCCAATACCTCGGTTATCTTTATCAATCAGATTAGAATGAAAATTGGTGTAATGTTCGGCAATCCCGAAACAACCACCGGCGGTAATGCGCTTAAATTTTATTCCACAATCAGACTTGATATCCGCCGCATTGCGACTATCAAAGACAATCAGGTAGTTATCGGTTCACGTACGCGGGTGCGGGTGGTCAAAAACAAAATCGCGCCGCCCTTTAGAGATGCCGAGTTTGATATTATTTATGGTATCGGTATTTCTACCGAGGGCGAGATTTTAGATATTGCCGCGGATAAAGGTATTGTCGATAAATCCGGCGCCTGGTACAGCTATGGCGAGGACCGCCTGGGTCAGGGACGTGAAAACGCCCGGGCCTTCCTGCAGGAAAACAAAGACATTTTCGAGGAAATCAAAACCAAAGTCAAACAGGAATTGGGCATGCTGCCTGCTGATACCAAATCAGAAGAAGCTCCCGTCAAAGAAGCCGCCGAAGGGTAAAAAAAGCCGTAATTCGGTTTGGTGGCAGAGCACGGACGTCTTTATCTTTCCCCCACTTTCCGCTTGATTTTTTGGGCGGAGGTGGTAACTTTTGGGCTGTTCGAATGACCGAAAGCTCAAGGGCTTTCTCTAACCGCTCTGACAGGATAAGCTGGTGTTGGAGATCTGGAACTGAATCTAGCTGTAGGGATACTCTGGAAAGGTAGGATTTGATGAAGTTTAATGATATACTCGAAGCTGATATTGTCATTATGGAGATATCCGGGAAAATCATGGGCGGCGATGAAACCGCGCTATTTCACGGTAAACTCCATGAATATATAAATCAGGGCAAGAAAAGTGTTGTGATTGACCTGGCCAAAGTTGACTGGATGAACTCAATCGGGCTGGGGATGCTGATAGCTGCTTTGACTACTCTCCGGAATGCCAGTGGACGGCTGGTCCTGGCAAATATCGATAAGATTGAGTCAATTTTGACAATAACCAGACTAATCACTGTTTTCGACCATTATGACAGCCGGGATGAGGCTATCAAGTCATTCGCATCGTAAATAAGATTATGTTACCCCTCAAGAGCTCCCCGCCAAAGCGGGGGGCTTTTTTTATGCATTTGACATCGTTCTTTCTATCAATTAGATATGTATAACTATAGAGCTGCTAACAAATTATGGAGCTAAAGCCATGGCTATCGACATTGAAAAACTCTTAGGGGCAGATAAATCTCTTTTAACGCATAAGTGTAAGACTATCGATAAATCGATGCTGCATCTGCCCGGACCCGATTTTATCGATAGAGTCACCTCGGAGTCCGACCGCAGCTCGGTAGTGCTGCGCTCTTTAAGCTCACTTTTTGGTCATGGCCGCCTGTCCGGCACCGGTCACCTTTCGATTCTACCGATTGACCAGGGCATAGAGCACTCCGCCGGAGCTTCTTTTGCACCAAACCCGATATATTTTGACCCGGCCAGATTGGTAGAACTGGCAATCGAAGGCGGCTGCAACGGGGTAGCCTCGACATTCGGAGCGCTGGGATCTGTAGCACGCAAATATGCTCACAAAATTCCGTTTATAGTAAAACTTAATCATAATGAAATGCTGACTTATCCTAACAGGTTTGACCAGGTTATGTTTGCCCGGGCACAGGATGCCTTAAATCTTGGTGCGGTCGCTGTTGGCGCCACTATTTATTTTGGTTCCGACCAGGGTATGCGGCAGCTTGAAGAAGTCAGCGAGGCCTTTTCCGAAGCTCACGAACTGGGAATGTTTACAGTTCTCTGGTGTTACCTGCGCAATCCGGCTTTCAAAGTAGACGGCACAGATTATCACAACGCCGCGGATTTAACCGGTCAGGCAAATCACCTCGGCGTTACGATTGAAGCCGACATCATTAAGCAAAAACTACCGGAAACAAACAACGGTTACGGCGCTCTCAAATTCGGTAAGACACACCGGAAAGTATATGACGAGCTGACTTCGGACAACCCTATCGACTTAACCCGCTATCAAATTGCCAACTGCTATATGGGACGGATAAGCATGATAAACTCCGGCGGTGCTTCGGGTGGTGATTCAGATCTGGCGCAGGCTGTGCGCACGGCAGTCATCAACAAACGCGCCGGCGGCACCGGTCTTATATCGGGCCGTAAGGCCTTTCAAAGGCCGATGAAAGAAGGCGTAGAACTCCTGAATGCAATCCAGGATGTTTACTTAAGCGATAAAGTCACAGTAGCTTAGCTTTATTGACAGGCAGAAACTGTCACCCGACTGGCCGTAAATAGATTAACAACTCCACAAATTGTCAATATTTTCCTTGACAAAGATTTCTGGTCTGTTAAATTGCAAGAGAATTGGACGTGTGTCCCCTTTGGTATCACGGAGTTTGCAACTGTGATATTACAGGACGTCATTGGGGACAAATTTGGTAATCGGGAGGAGTACGGGAATTTCGATTGTTCTGCTGTACTCGACCTTTCTAATTTTTAATAGAAACTTCTCTCCCGAGACAAAGTATAAATAATTTCGATTCATGTTTCGCCTGATTGGCGGATAGTGGAGTTGTGTGAGGCAGAGTGTGCTGTTTAAGTTTCGGCTTAAAATATGCTGGAGTGTTCGGCGCCGCCACGTGTGCTGGCCGGTTTAACCGGCTAAGTTCATTTTCCCAATACCCTGTTGTCCCGGTGGGCTGAATCTTCAGAGGTGAAACCCCGCTTTTTGTCGAGGCGGGGTTTCTTTTTTTTCAAAAATTAATCAGTCATCTCTTTTCAAATTTACAACTGCAGCACCCCATGAACCGCCGCTGCCGCTTTCCTGATAAAAACGCTCGACTCGCGGATGCTTTTTCAGAAGCGATTCTACGATACGTCGCTTGACTCCTTTACCCTTGCCATGTACGATGCGAATGGCGTAAATCTTTTTTTCCAGAGCTGCCCGAATATATTCTTCGACAACTTCTTTAGTTTCCCCGGCGGTAAACTGGTGTAAATCGAGTGTGCCGTCTATCGGGTATTTGAGAATTTTATTATTGTCATTTTTCATTTTCTTAAATTGCCAACTATATTGTCATTCCAGCGCACGCTGGAATCCAGACAGTTAATATACGAAATGATGTTCGTTGTCGCATTTACATGGGCTGAATATATTCAGCCCCTACAAGAGACAGGGCACCGAATTACCTGTACGTTTTACCGACTGGATCCCGGATCAAGTCCGGGATGACGAATTTAGTGGGCGGTTCTCCAAGGTGAGGTTAATCTTTCTTATATAGGTATGAGTCAATCTATTCGCTCATCACTCTTCGACTCCTTTCCGCCGTGGCGGGCTCAGGACGGTGTCCGCTCAGTGTTACTTGTCTCAAGATATACTTGCATAATATTCAACCAAGTAGTTTATTTGAAATCAACATGCCAACCACCCAAAAACTATCAATTTGGTCACAGTTATCATCTCTGAATCGTCCCTTCTGGATGGTCAACCTGATGGAGATTTTTGAGCGGGCCGCTTATTATGGGGTGCGAGTAGTTCTTCCGATTTATATAGCCCAGGCCGATGCAATCGGTGGACTGCATTTCAGCCAATTAGATAAAGGGCTGATCTTTACTGTTTGGGCAATTGTAGAATCTTTGACTCCGCTTATTTCAGGCGGCTTCGCCGACCGCTATGGATATAAGAAAACTATTACTTTCAGCGTGGCCATAAAAATTATCGGTTATATTCTGATGGCGACTCAGCGCGAGTTCTGGCCGTTTCTTTTCGGCTGCAGTGTGCTGGCTCTGGGAACTGCTACTTTCAAACCGGGCGTGCAGGCGACAATGTGTCAGACGATGACCAGGCAGAATTCGTCGGTGGGCTGGGGAACGTTTTATATGCTGGTTAATATCGGAGCGTTTTTGGGTCCGCCGGTTGCACATTTTTTATATGGCATTTCATGGTCGACTCTTTTCTACGGCTGTGCGGCGCTGGTATCGCTGAACTTTTTACTGCTGTTTACTTACAAAGACCCACCCACTGGAGGCGAAGACCAGGGCAGCGTGATTCAGGTCATCATAAACACTATCAAAAATTTATTTAATCTCAGACTAATTGTATTCATTCTTATCACATCGGGTTTCTGGCTGATGCTGATGCAACTCTTTGACATGATGCCCAACTTTATTGTCGACTGGGTTGACAGTTCTAAAATGGTCGCGGATTTGGGGTTGCCTGACAATATGCTTCAGACCAATTCCACTCGCGGAGCGCAAGTTTCACAGGAGTGGCTGATAAATGCCAATGCCGGATTGATAGTTGTTTCGGTTGTTATAATTTCGGCCATGGTGGCGCGGATGAGACGAGTTTTGTCAATTACGCTGGGAATAGCTGTAGCCTCAATAGGACTGATTGTGGCCGGCTATACAACCTCCGGTTATGTTTGTCTGGCGGGTATTCTCATATTCTCGGTCGGTGAAATGCTGGCATCGCCCAAGATGCAGGACTATCTTGGTGTGATAGCGCCTGCTGGCCAAAAGGGATTGTACATGGGCTATGTCAATATTCCGCGGGCACTGGGCTGGGGGCTGGGTTCTTTTTGGGCGGGAACTGTCT
>JADFPZ010000270.1 GCA_022562075.1 Candidatus Zixiibacteriota bacterium
TTGCTCTGCTAAGATAACCACAGATTTCCCTTCAATGATAATATCTCTGTTGCCTGTGCCGGTGTAAATTCCTGGTGCTACCAGAATCGTATCACCGTTGACCGCGGCAGTGACGGCCGCCTGGATGGTAGGTAAGTCTGCTGGTACTCGTATGGTCGTGCTCTCAGGCTCGTCCATCATAATAGCAATTTCATTTTCGCTGCAGCTCTGGAGTAGTATTAAGCAGAGGACAAGCGTCAGAGAAAATTGCTAAAGTGCCTTCCAAATATGCGAATAGTCATCATAAAAGAAACAATTATAATGGATAAATGTTCCTCTATTATTTTGCGTCCAGCCAGTTGTTGCCGAAGCCGGTGTCTACTACTACCGGTACTTTTAGTTTAACTGCCTTTTCCATCTCGGTTTTGACAAGGGGCTGTAATGCTTCCAGTTCGTCCTTATGGGTGTCAAAAATGAGTTCGTCGTGAACCTGAAGAACCATCTTTGACTTCATTCCGGCCATTTTTTTGTAAATCTTTATCATCGCAATTTTGATGATTTCGGCAGCAGTTCCCTGTAAAGGAGTGTTGATAGCTACTCTCTCGGCGTTTTGTCTGACAACGTAATTTTTATCGTTAATCTGAGGAATCAATCGCCTGCGATTGAACATGGTGGTGACATAGCCCTTCTCTTTAGCGAAGGCGATAGTCTCATCCATATACTTTCTTATGCCAGAATACCTTTTAAAATACATCTCAATGAACTCTTTTGACTGCTCAAGATTTAGCTCGGATTGTTGTGACAGCCCGTATGCCGAGACTCCGTAAATGATGGCGAAATTGGCGGTTTTGGCAGAGCGACGCATATCCGGAGTAACCTTGTCGATGGCTACATTGTAAACTTCGGCGGCTGTGCGGGTGTGGATATCTTCGGAATTTACAAATGCTTTGACCAAAACCTTGTCTCCGGAGTAGTGCGCTAATAAACGCAATTCAATCTGCGAATAATCGGCTATCAGCAAAACGTGGTCCTTGTCTCTGGGTATAAACGCTTTTCTAATTTTACGTCCCTCTTCTGTGCGGACCGGTATATTCTGAAGGTTTGGGTTTGTCGATGACAACCTGCCGGTGGCGGCTATCGTCTGATTAAAGGAAGTATGCACCCTGCCGGTCTTTTCTGATATTAGTCTGGGCAGGGCGTCAATATAAGTATTCTTGAGTTTTGTTAACTGTCTGTAGTCGAGAATTAGCTTAGGCAGTTCGTGGAGTTCGGCCAGTTCTTCCAGCACGCGAACATCTGTAGAGTAGCCGGTTTTCTTGGCGGTCCTCCCTTTTGTGGGTAGTCCAAGTTTATCAAATAAAATGTGAGAGAGCTGCTGAGTTGAGTTTATATTGAACTCTCCCCCGGCTATCTTATAAATACTTTTTGTACTTTTGCCCAGTTCTGTTTCAGCTTCTTTTGAGAGTACGTTTAAAAAATCCGGGTCTACTCTTATTCCTGTTTCTTCCATATCTGCCAGAATGCGCACCAGCGGCAGCTCTATATTGTAATAGAGATTATGCATTTCGTTTTGCTCAATTAATGGCGCAAGTTTTCCGCGAAGTCTGAAAGTGTAGTCGGCATCTTCGGCGGCGTAAAAAACTGCATCTTTGACCGGCACAGTTGCAAAACTCTGCTGGCTTTTGCCGCTGCCGATGAGGTCGGTTATTGGCTGCATCTGGTAATCAAAATATTTCCGGGCCAAAAAAGTGAGCGAATGTTCACGTGATAGAGAGTCAGTCAGATACGAGGCAATCATCGTATCAAAATTTATTGGATCTATATTCAGACTGTTCTCATGGAATATCTCGAGATCATATTTAATATTCTGTCCAAACTTCTGGACTTTCTTATCTTCCAGGAGTTTTCTTATTTGTGCAATTGTCTCGTCATAAGGTAAATTCTGCTTTTCGTCTTCATGCGCGATTGGAATATAATAAGCAGTGCCGGCAGCGCTTGACAATGAAACACCAACTAGGACAGCATCGCGGGTATTCAGCGATGAAGTTTCTGTATCTACTGCTACTTCTTTGCAGGTTCTGAGTTTCTTAATCAGTTCTTTCAGTTCTGCCAGATTCCTTATCAGGATATAATTAAGTTTTTGCTTCTTAGCTTTGACTGCTTTTTTTCGTTCTGCTTCAGCTTCGGGCATGAATTCTTTGGCCAGCCGGTTGAACTCTAGCTCTTTGAAAAGTTTTCCAGCAGCAGTGTTATCTGGTTCTTGTTTTTTTAATTTATCTAATTCAAATGGGACCGGCACCTCAAGATGTATTGTTACGAGTTCCTTAGACAGCCTGGCACTTTCCATATTATTGGCAATCTTTTCCCGCACTCCCTTGGCTGTTATCTGTTTATAAGAGCCAAGTATATCTTCAAGTGTATCAAATTGCGCCAGCAGACTGTCTGCAGTTTTGGGGCCTATACCGGGTACACCGGGAATATTGTCAGAGCTGTCACCCATCAGAGCCAGTTTGTCGATTACTCTTTCAGGAT
>JADFPZ010000062.1 GCA_022562075.1 Candidatus Zixiibacteriota bacterium
TTTCCCCCGCCTGCCGCTGTCGTCTTCATCAATATAACCTGACAATAGATACTTCCCTGCCGGCAGGTCTATATAGAATGTCTTATTTAGCAGACGAAGATGATAGGACTGTTTGCTTTTCAGATTCTTAAAGCTGATTCTCAGAGAGCCTGAGTCAATTTTAGCAAGATCACTAACAACGCTACCTGAAACCGAACCAAGCGAATCTCTGTCAATCAGCCTGAACTTCTTCTCGGTAATACTGTCGCCCATCAGATTGCCAGCCAAATCTGACAATTCAAATTCGGCAATGAGAACACGGTACGACTCTCCTTCACTCAGGCTGTCTTCAGGAATCAGCTTCAAAGCAAAATCGTTAATCCATTCATAACTGAAGTTAGTCAAGGATTCTTGAGAGTTAACCAAGACAAATGTCTGGTCGGTCAGTTTGGAGCGATCGATAGGCTCTGAAAATGTAGCAGAAACAGATAAGTCTTTTAAGAAATGAACTTTATCTTCAGGTTCAAAAGAAAACAAAGACGGAGCTGACTTATCGTCGGTGGCAGAAATATGTAGTCCCTTATAAGTGACGAAGTCACTTTGCTTATTGTAAATGAATTTCATATCATAGTTGCCCGTGTCAACGTCCCTTACAGAGAAAGTATAAACAGCAGAGAGTTCGAGTGAACTTTCCAAAAATGACCCGGACACGAATTTTGTAGAATCTACGGCAGACGTCAGGCTGACAGCATCAATCCCCGAAGTCCTTACCGCTTTGTTCAATCTAACTTTTATAAGTCCGTCGCTCGTTTGAGAAGCAGATATAATAGCAACAGAATCCGAAATATCTTCTGTCAGTTCAAGAAACAGATTATCCAGAGGTTGCCCGGTACTAAAATCAATTTCTCTGTCTGACACCGCATAAGGTTCACGCTCGGAATTAAATCTCTCGTTACGATTAATATCTTCAAAGGCTACTAACTGAAAGTGGCGGTTTGGCAGATACCTGAATTGAAACGCACCATCTTTGGCTGTGCTGGTCAGGTAGCTGGGGTAGACTGAGTCATAATTTATACTTCTGCCCGAATCTATGTTTTCATATAGGCCGACGAGTAATCCCCGACGTGGATTCTCATTATGAAAGACAACACCACCCACCGAGCCGGAATCAATCGTTTCCCCTGTCGAAAATGCGAGTATTACCGAACTGTCCATCCTGTTGTTTCGCCAGTCTTTAATGTTTGCCGACAAAGTTACGACATAAGTTTGATTCGATTCAAACGGTTCTGAGAGTTCGATAGTCAGCCTGTCTGTTTTCCACTTTAGTTTAGGCTCAGATTTTGGGCGGGGAGTTATGAACACCGACTTTTCTGTTTTCAGAGGGGTGATTCCTTCCGAAAACCAAAACGTGATTTCATTCGAAGGATCTACACCAGTTGAGGCAGTCACCGGATAAGTTTTGATGACGCGCGGCGCCTGGCGGTCAGCCTCACCTCCCGGAGGCGCTGCAACCTCTGCACAACCCATTACCAGAAACAATAGTATTGATAGTGATAAAGAAACTTCCCAAAGCCTGGAGAGCAGCTTGGCCTTCACTCGTTCAGTTTCTCTCTGATTACGTCATTATCCGGTGCCAGCTCAAGCGCCTTTTGCCACCAAATGCGGGCGTCGCCAGAATTACCGCTGGCGTTATAGGCATCGCCAAGATGGTCATATATAATTGGGTCAGGGTCACTCTGAAGAGAGACCGCTCTGGAAAGATACTCTACGGCGTCGTTATATTTGCCAAGCCTGAACATCACCCAGCCATAGCTGTCTATATAAGCAGCGTTTTCAGGAGATAGCTCAAGCGCCTTTCCTATCAGGTCTTTGGCGTATTCAAGTTTTTTGCCATTGTCTGCCAGCATGTAGCCCAGATAATTCAAAGCCTGGCTGTGGTTTGGGTCAAGCGAAATAAGCTTCTCAAAAGTTTCGGCGGCCTCTTCCGTTTTTTTAGAACTTTCCTGAGAGGCACCTATGGCAAATAGCAGTCTGACAGAATCTGCGCGCTGTTTGACAAATTGTAAGCCGGAACTATAAACATTGATGGCCTTCTCCAGATTATCGGTGCGCCTGTAAACAAAACCGAGGTCAAGCCAGGAATCGGTAACGCTGGGAGATAATTGTGTCAAAATAGTCAGATATTCTTTGGCCGACTCAAAATCCTGTTTGACTATGGCAATACGGCCCAGATAAAAGTAATTACTCGGGTCATGGTCACCAGCAGCTAACAAATCTTCAAGCAGCATTTCTGCTTTCGGCAGAGAATCGGTGGACACATAAAGCTGAGACAAGAATCTTTTCGCAGCCGAATTATTAGGCTCAAGTCTGACCAGCTTATCCGCATAATAAATTGCCCGGCTAAGAGAATCTTTTTGAGAATAATAACTTGCCAGTTCCCTGACCAAGTAAGAGTTGTTCGGATCAAGTTCGCTGGCCATCTTGAAATAATAGATTGATGAGTCCTGCTGATTCTTATTCTTGTAAATATCACCAAGTCCCAGGTATGAGCTAATTTTTTGTCTGCCCTCCGTTAGCTCCAGTGCGCTGTGAAAAGAGATCAGGGCATCATCGATCTTCCCTGTCTGAATTTGAAAACGTCCCAGTTCCACTAATGTCCTGTAATTGTTAGGATTAATTTTGGAAAGTTTGGAATATATCCAGACCAGAGAATCAACATTATTCAGCCGACGATATTCGCTTGCGAGAAAAGAAGTAGATATCCGGTCGGTTGCATCAAGCTTGACCGTTTCTACGTAAGACTTTCTGGCGTTGTCGTTATCGCCTAATGAACGATAGCAGATACCCCTTAGGTTATTTAATTCAACACTGTTCAGAGTTATTGTTTCGAGCGTTTTCAGGGCAACTTTGAATTGCTGCATGCGGGACTGCACGTTGGCCAGCGAAAAGCGGATTTCATACGAGTCTGGATACCTATTTAAGGCTTTCCTATATTCTTTTGAGGCTGAGTAGTTATCACCTGCCTGTTCAGCTATAACGCCGTTTGTAAAATGGTGAAAAGCCTGCTCATCAATATTCTCAAGCACAGATTCAGACTTAATCAACGCAGTTTTGAGCTCAACTTTGTCTGAACTGGCCGCAAGAGTTCTTTCTTTGAGAGCTTTGGATGAGCAGCCGGCGCTGATTAAAAAAGAGAAAGCCACAAGAAGAATTAAAACTTTGACCCATCCATATTTAAACAGCATATTCATTTGCACTTCACACGAACACTCAGGAAATCTATACAAGTAACTTCAAGTAGCGCCGTTTGCCGACCTTTAGTACCATCTCTTTATCGAAAGAGAATTCAAAGTCCGGGCTATCAATCTTTTCTCCATCTATTGTAACGGCACCTGCCAGAATGAGTTTTCTGGCCTCGTTGTTTGACTTAACCATTTTGGTTTTCGACATCAGGTGTACCAAATAAACTTTGTCCTCTTTAAGTCCTAACCTTTTCAATTCCTCAAGGGTAAGTTCGGGCATATCCTGCGGCAATTGTTTTTTAGAAAATACCCGCTCAAACTCCTCTCTTGCGCTTTGGCCAGAACCGGCAGGATGGTACATATCTACCAGTCTCTGTCCCAGCTCCTTCTTTATAACCATCGGATTGACATCCGGTTTGTTTAATTTTTGCTTTATTCTTTTAAGCTCTTCAAGTGTGACATCGGTTGCCAGTTCAAAATAACTGTAGATTTGCTCATCTGCTATTGACATCACTTTGCCAAAGATTTGCCCCGGACTTTCGTCGATACCTATATAATTGTTGAGCGACTTTGACATCTTATTCTGCCCATCCAGCCCAACCAATATTGGCATTGTCAGAATTACCTGTGGCTTGACGCCGTATGCTTCCTGAATTGTCCTGCCTGCCAGAAGATTGAATTTCTGCTCGGTGGCGCCTATTTCAACATCGGCCTTTATAGCTACCGAGTCATAACCCTGCATCAAGGGATAGAATAGTTCATGAATAGAAATTGGAGTCTGTTTCTCTAACCTTTTGGTAAAATCATCTCTTTCTAACAACCGGGCTACCGTAAACTTGGAAGCCAGCTGCATGATCTCTACAAAATTCATCTTCTTAAACCAGTCGCCATTAAAAACAATTTCAGTCTTGGATTTGTTGAGGATCTTAAAAAACTGTACCTGATAAGTCTCGGAGTTCTTCATTATTTCTTCGTAGCTTAAGGGCGGTCTGGTCGATGACTGTCCCGATGGGTCACCCACCAGGGAAGTGTAATCTCCTATGATTAGAACTATCTGGTGTCCCAGCTCCTGAAATTGTTTGAGTTTTCTAATGCCGACAGTATGTCCCAGATGAATATCCGGTGCGGTAGGGTCAAAGCCCTGCTTCACACGAAGAGGCTTGTTTTCTGCTATAGACTCTTTGAGTTTGTCTTTCCACTCTTCTTCCGGGAGGAGGTCCACGGTACCCCTGGAAATAAGCTCCCATTGTCGCTTGACTTCCCGCTCAATCTCTTTATCTGACAATCTCTTAGGCATTATTCCTCTTTTTTATGGCAACTATGAACACCCTATTGGCATATAATTCTATATAGTTCTATCGCCGGCAATTCCTGCCGATTTGAACGACAGAATAGAATATATAAGGACAAAAATCAAACAGTTAAATGCATATCGGGTTTTAAGTTGACTTGAATGCTCTCTAAAATGAAACTGAACAGATTATGTATGAAACAAATACCAGAAGAAGACATCAGGAAAAAGTCAGGAAATATCTGACCATAGCAGGGCTAATTCTATTGGTATTGCTGACTTTTTTCGGCTACCGGACTTATAATATTTACCAGTCCGAACTGCCTTCATTTAAGCAGCTTCATAATATAGAACCGAGCCTGAAGACCAAATTGTATGACAGAAACGGTATCCTGATTCAGGAATTTTACAGCGAAAATCGGATTCTGACTCCTTACAAGAATATTCCTCCCGATCTGGTGAAAATGCTTTTGTCAGTCGAAGATCGCCAGTTCTTTGATCATTGGGGCATTAATCTCAGACGATTGGCGACAGTAGCTGCTACCAATATTGTAAAGTGGCGAATCGAAGGTGGCGCCTCAACTATAACTCAACAACTTTCGCGCATGCTCTTTTTAACACGTAAGCAGACTTTTGAACGCAAGATCAAAGAGGCTTTAACAGCTATCAAACTGGAGCGGACTTACTCCAAAGAAGAAATCCTGGAGATGTACCTAAATCAGTACTACTTCAGCCGGGGAGCCTATGGTGTAGCTGCTGCAGCCAGGCTGTTCTTTTCCAAAGAAGCCCATGAATTAAATATCAATGACTGCGCAATTCTTATCGGTATGCTCAAAGGGCCAAATATAAATTCTCCGCTGAATAATCCCGACAAATCGATTCAGGCTCGAAACAGAGTCCTCTTTTCGTATTACGATGTTGGCGGCCTTACCAGAGAGCTATATGACTCGCTGCGAGTGCAGGAACTTGAAATATCTCCTCCCGAAGAGAAGATTGGTTACGCACCGTACTTTACCGAGACAGTGCGGCAATACATAAAAAATAAATATGGCGAGAATGTTCTCTATAAGGGCGGGCTTAAAGTTTATACATCTCTGGAGTTAAACTTGCAAAAGGCTGCTGAAAAAGCAGTCTTTAAGAAAATAGATTCTCTGCGCGCTCGGATTGAAAGACGATACACCTTAAAGAACTCTGATTACACTACTTACCTGCTCGACACGTTGGATCAGTTTGGCCAGCCCATTCCTGTATTTAAGAAAATTCAGGGAGCTTTCATCGCTATAGACAATTCCAACGGCGATGTGCTGGCTATGGTCGGAGGTCGTTCCTTTGAAGAAACAAAATTCAACAGGGCAATTCAGGCCCTACGACAGCCGGGCTCATCATTTAAGCCATTTATTTATACTGCTTGTATCGATAACGGCTTTCGCACAACAGACATAATAGATGACAATCCGATTGTGTTGGATATCCCCGGAGCCAAACAATGGCGTCCACATAATTTTGATGACAAGTTTATGGGACCGGTTACAATCCGTGACGGCATCCGTTTGTCGAGAAACTTAGTCGCAATTCGGCTCCTTTTGAAGATTGGCCCGGAACAAGCGATATTTTATGCCCGGCGCTTCGGTATTACCACGCCGCTTAGTGCGGTGCCGTCTCTGGCGATTGGAGTTAGTGAGGTTAAGTTAATAGAACTTGTTTCAGCCTTTTCAGTCTTCCCTAACAAAGGAATTCATGTCCCCTATCGCTATGTGCACAAAATAGTAGACCGTTACGGGACAGTTTTAGAAGACAATTCTTCTATAAACAAAGAGGAAGTCCTTTCTGAGGAAACGGCCTATATAATGGTAGACCTGATGCGCTCGGTTGTCGATAATGGTACCGGCCGAAGTGTGCGCTGGAGGGGTTTCACTCGACCCGCTGGTGGAAAAACCGGAACGTCGGATAATTTTTGCGACAACTGGTTTATCGGTTATACTCCTCAGATTACGGCCGGCACCTGGATAGGCTTTGATGACAAGACTTCCCTCGGCAAAAATCAGGACGGCGCCAAAAACGGTGTGCCTATCTGGACAGAATTCATGATGGCCGCTCATGACTCCTTACCCCTGGCCGATTTTGAGGCTCCCGATGGAGTCATCCGAATAGATGTCTGCCTTGAGTCCGGCGAAATTGCTACCGACCGCTGTATTGATGTCAGGAACGAAGTATTTATCGAAGGAACCGAGCCTGCTGCAACCTGCCATGTTCATCCCTCTTCAGGTCTGTATGTCCCCAAAGGTGTCAGCAAATCCCGAAGAATCCCCAAAGATACTTCTGACGAGCGAACACACTTCTAGGATTGCTTCGTGCTTTCAAAAGACCAGTTTTGTCTTTCCTGCATGCAAGCACAAGCATCCGTATAGGCAGAATCCAAAATAAGATTATTGAGCTTGACTGCAAACCGCCGCTCTGATTACTTAGTGAACTTATGAGTTGAATCTTAAGTGGTTTTGGCTCATTTAATCAGTGATGCCGGAGTGGTGAAATTGGTAGACGCAGGGGACTCAAAATCCCCCGATGGCAACATCATGTCGGTTCGATTCCGACCTCCGGCATGTTTTAACCGACATGGTATCCTCGTAAGTCTTTGATACATTTGGGATTTCGTATACGAAAAAGGTTGCAGTCTTGCTTTTTCTGTCGATTTCTACTCTATCGACTTATTGATAGGCCTGCGTTGAGCCGATTTTTAGGCCGACTTAAGCCATATGCGATTCACAAATCTACTGTGAGTGACCCCGTTTTCATCTTCCGCCCTCATCAAACTCGCTGATGCGAAATGCCTCGAGCGGCACCTTGCTCCAGTTGAGGTTCCGCCACTGGCTAACGCCGTCCAGCGAGTTCGAGCTTCAGTTACTAATTACGTCAAAGTCAGAAATCCGGTTCTCAAAGCCCCACCGTTCGAATCTTGATTTCCGAGGTAAGTGTCCTATGCACTGGGCATCGGGTCGATATCTCTAGGAGCCGCTGACGTTGAGCATCATCTAGATCGCCATGCAACTCTATTTCGCACTGGATTTCATCGACCATGCCTTCTTTCCTTTCACAGTCTTCGCAGTCCTCGGCGTGAATCCGCCCGTGACTCAGCCGAATCTCAACACCTGTCAGCGCCAATCCTTTTCGTGCCGCATACATGCGGAGTGTGATGGACGTTCACGTCCCGAGCGCGGCAAGCAGGTATTCGTAAGGATCCGGCCCGAGGTCGGACCCGCCGACCGATTCCGGCTCGTCTGCCAGTAGAGTGTGCTTTCCGGCCAAGACTTCCTGAGCCAAGGGTTGCTCCGATATGGAGCGAACGACTATGTGTGCAGCCATGTCTATCTCCTTTCATTATTCAAGATTCATATTAATTCACGATGGCTCAATCCTGTTCGAGCAAAAACACACAAAGCTATGCCGCCGGCGGCGCCGATACGGGTCAGTCAATAGCTGACGTATCGCCGGGCCATCTCGTGTGTCAGCGTCGTGACCAGTAGTCCACCAGTGGCCGACCATAGCGCCCCAGAGCCAGAGAACTTCTCGATACACTTTCCTTCCACTCTTGCTTCCTAGCCATGATGTTGACCAGAATTGAAGTGCCTCGAAATCTGTTGCTTTGTCTCAAGATCAAATTTCTATTTTATAATCTACGCTCATTCTTGTTAATGGGAATATCGTTGGCGCTCATGTCGCGTCGTCGCATTAGTCCATCGTCATCAAATTCCCAATGTTCATTACCGTGTGTGCGATACCACTGGCCAGTCTCAGCGTCGCGCCATTCATATTCAAAGCGTACAGAGATACGATTGTCAGTATAGGCCCACAACTCTTTCATGAGCCTGTAATCCAGTTCCTTTTCCCATTTACGTTTGAGGAACTCGATAATCGCCGCGCGGCCGACAATGAACTCATCTCGATTCCTCCATTGCGAGTTCTCGGAATAGGCCTGCGCAATCTGTTCGGGGTTGCGCGTATTCCAGGCGCGTTCGGCTGCTTTGACTTTCAACGGAGCAGTTACATTAGTGAACGGTGGTGTTAATTTTACAGTCACTTGCCTGCATCCTTTCTATATAAGTATTGGATCAGCATTCTGAGATTCACACACTTTTTTGTTACTGCAGTATCCATTATTGTACATTTTTATTCATGAATCCGAGAATCAAATCTGCGATCACATCACCTTTTTCTTCGAGTGCAAAGTGACCGGTATCCAGTAAATGAATTTCGATGTTCTTTAAGTCCTTCTTGTAAGGATGTGCCCCAGCCGGCGGGAAAATATGGTCATTTTTACCCCAAACGATGAGTGTGGGCGGCTGGTGTTCCCGAAAATAAGCCTGCCATTCGGGATATTTTGTCACATTCGTACGGTAGTCATAGAACATCGCTAATTGAATGTCATTATTTTCAGGTCGAGACAGATGCTGTAGGTCCACTTGCCAATTGTCAGGGCTGATTGTCTCAATGTTCTGGACACCGTGAGTGTATTGCCATTTGAGACCGTCAATAGTATGAAATCCTTCCAAGGCCTTCCCATTCTCAAGAGTATATTCTTTCCAGTATTTCTTAATCGGGTCCCAAAATTCTTTAAGTCCCTCTTCATAAGCGCAGCCGTTTTGAATAATCAACGACTCAATACGCTCCGGATTTTCTGCTGCAATTCGGAATCCGATCGGAGCTCCATAATCCATCAAATAAATACTGAATTTATCAACGTTCTTTACTTTGAGAAAACCTACAATTATCTTTGACATGTTGTCGAATGTATATTGAAATTCAGACATAGGTGGCTGCTCGCTTCTCCCATAACCGGGATAATCCGGAGCCAGTACATGGTACTTCTCGGATAGATCCCTGATGAGATTACGAAACATGTGCGATGATGTAGGATACCCGTGTAACAGCAATATGGTCGGGGCGTCTTGTGGGCCGGCTTCGCGGTAGAAGATTTGAAGACCCTCGACATCTATCGTTCGATGTAGTGTTTGCGCCGCCGCAACAGATGTGACAGGGAATAATAACATCAAAGAGATAAACAGCCCAATAATCACTTCTTTAATAAACGACTTTTCCATCTTGTCTCTCCTTTTTTTTCTTGTTAGTTGCTTTCTTACTTTCTAGCACTTTTTATCAATTGTGCCGTAAACGTCTAAATCTCCTCCTTCTTCCTTTATTGTTGGAACTGGTCCATTGCCCCATGGCGATTTCGCTTCTCAGCGGAAATTACAAAATGGGTCAAGTACGGCTGGTGATGCCTGGAATGAGCAACGTGGTTAATTAGCCATTGGCTCTCACGTAGCCAGTCCAGTGAGAATTCAGATCTCTGCCATTCATATAATATAACATCTTCCCACATCTCAAGACCGTTATCAAGTTCTTGACAATGCGACACTTCGACCAGCTCAGTTGCTTCAAACAACGACCGCCACCAGATAGGAGAATGATATTTATCATACTCAGCATCCCATCCGTTTGTAATGCTGAAGATCTGCGACTGTTGAACATTAGGAAATTCTTCATTAAAGCATGTTCCAGCAATACAAATTTGACCACCCGATTTGAGATGCCGCAAGAGTTGATGCACGAAGGTGACACTGCCGCCGAACGAGTGAAAGGCCTGCATACAAAAAATGCTATCGAACTGTTCATCAGCGAATGGGAGCGGTTCTGTCACGTCGAGTTTATAGGCCCTAATCTTGTGACCCAACCCGGCGGACTCAAACTTTGATCGCAAAAACTCTTCGGTGATCCAGAGATCCACTGCTGCCACCTTGACGTCAAATGTTCGGGCCAGGAATTCAGAAGTAACTCCCTTTCCACAGGCCAAATCCAATACTTGCGAACCCGGTATCATATTCATCCTTCTTGTCATCTCCATCGCCAGATACAAAGCTCCTGGTGCCATCTTATCGCCCTTGCCATACACGTCGTCCCACATATAATTCGCCAACTCGGGATATTGCGCCGGGTCAACCTTGCGAAACGACGAAAGCACGTCTGCTGACACAGTGGGTTCCGGTTTAGTCAAATTGAGAGCTGCCATAACATGTACCTATCTGAAAATCACTTCCCAAAGCGTGAGGAGTGCGACGGCGATAAAGAGAAATGCCAAACCGCGTTCTAGCCGAGATTGAGAGATACGAGAAGTGACCCATGGTCCGATCTGCCCGCCGATTAGTACACCAGGCACTGTGAACATGACGAGGTTTAGCACGGTCGTAAGAGTGTCACCGCCGGCGGTTACGAATTTCACGACGTGACTCACGGAAGCAACCAACGCCGTAATGGCCACAACGAAAACACTGGTAGCGATAGCTACGGGAGCCGGTAACCTGCAACGCTTCAGAAAGAAATAACCGTTGAGCTCTCCTTGACCCGTTGAAATCATACCGATGAACAGGGCGCCAACACCTGCAAAGATTCTGCCAGTCCGGATATTACAAACCCGGTACCGGATCTCATCGCCGTCTGCGGTTTTGAGAATCGTAACATGTTCCTGAACAGTGTCCGAATCGCTCCTTGCTCGCTCCTCCAGCTTGTCCGGAAGAAGAAACGTAACAGCAATAGCCAAGAGGCCCAGTCCGAGTAAAACCTTAAGAGCCTCAGGTGGAACGATTCCTGTGAGCCAGGCCCCAACCAAAGCCAGTGGAAGAGTGACCCACAACAATTGTTTACCGAAGCGGTAGTCAATAAGTCCTCTTCGTGCGTAGGCCGAAACGCCGCTGGCAAAGCCAAATATTTCTGTAATCAGTCCCGTGCCTATGGCAATATCTGCGGGCAATCCCAGAGCCAGAATAAACATGGGCGTAAAAAACGTCGCACCCTCAACTCCTGCTGCCATCGCAACCGTGGAAATTAGGATGGAAATGGGCAGCAAAAACCAATATTCGAAGCTCATTTCAGGTTTCTCCGATAGAGTGGAGGGAAACGCGTCAAATATTGACCTTCATAGCCTTGCCCAATTCCGGCCACAACAGTCTATCACTCAAGTTTGCTGCTGCAAATGTAGCCTCGATACCGTCCCGATGTTCGGTGTAATGCTCCCAGCCTTCGTAGTGGGCAGCGAGGGCCTGCTTGGCTCCGATGATTTTCAGAACTTTCACGCCTTCCTCAGCATTCATGGTAAGGCGGTTGTCACCGGCAGCAGGGATCTTGGCGGCGCCCATGTGCAGGATAGCCGTTCCGATTTTAAAGCGCTTTCCAATCTCTTCGATGGCCGGGAAGTACACCGTATCACCGGTAATGTAAAGCGCACCGTTTTCTTGCCCGTCCCACTCTAGCAAAAAGCCCATTGTGTCGCCTGTAGCAGCACGAACTTCCGGACTGGGACCATGCTCGGCCGGCATGGCAGTTACACGGATAGTTTCACCCGAATTGTTCTTCAGTTCAGTGGTATCCCATGGCGCCATGCCTTCGGCGTTATCACCCAGCACTTTAGCGCTCTCCTTAGTGGTGAGCACTCGACCCGCTTTTGGAAGCAGCGTCCGGCCGATTTTGTCGAGGTTGTCGTAGTGCTGCTGGTGGCTTAGAAGAACAGCATCGATCCGTCCGATTTGATCCGCAGGTACGGGGGGCGACATGATCTTCTTAAGGTCGTGTCCAGGTCCCTCACTGCGTTCAGTTCCTTTCGGGTCGAAACCTGGGTCCGTCAAGAGTCTAAAGTTACCTATCTCCAGCAGATAGGTCGCTCCGCCAAGGTACGTCAGTTTCGTCTTCATGATGTTTCCTTTCATCTTTTTACGACCGATTGTCGTATTTTAGGAATGAGTTTTCAAGTTAAATCCGC
>JADFPZ010000063.1 GCA_022562075.1 Candidatus Zixiibacteriota bacterium
CATTACTTATAAAAAGCGGTTGCATCGGCGGCCGCTTTTTTTCCAATTCGTAACTGGGGTTTAAGTTTTCTTAGAAGTCCGCTCCGAATGAGAAGTATGAAGTTGTATGCGGCGCTACGCTGCTGAAATCGGTCGACCAGGCCAGATCGTAGCGAAGTAGTAAGAATCCTAAATTGGCTCTCATGCCAAATCCAAAACCAGAACGTAAATCTTTCAGCCTGCTGTTACCGCCTTCGCTGGTGCCACCCTTGAAATTGCTGCCAAACCAGGCGGAGCCGATATCAAAAAACATGGCGCCCTGTACTCTGGCAATTGTCATGCGAAGCGGGAAACGCATCGCAAAATAGTCTATCATGGGGAAACGAAATTCAAGGTTGACCAGACCGTAGCGGTCACCGGAAATTTCATAGTAGGGTACACCTCTGAGAGGTGTGACGACGTCGGCAAAGTACAGATTTTCGACTTCGTAAACCCTGGCATCAAGTGTGCGGTTGCCAATCCAGTTGGTGGTGCCACCAAGGAAATAATGTTTGGGAGTCGAACCAAATGATGCCGCTCCTGACATACGGAAAGCAAATGAAAAGCCACTGCCAAAGTGCCAGTACTTGCGGTAGTCAAACTCAGTTGCATAGAACTCTATGTCACCGGAATTAAAGAGATTCACACTAGCTTCAAAATCTAGTCTGAGGCGACGTCCATTTAGCGGGCCGGTAATACCCCAGACTATGTTATCAAAAATCCAGGAGATTTCACCAGTGCTGACTTTGGAACTTCGGTCAGGCGGACTCCCTAAATCATAATATTGACGATCAATAAAAAACTGAGAGGCGGTAAAGTCTAGCCGGCTGAATACAGAAAATGGTCTCCTTGCATAAAATTGGAAACCATAGAACCTGTCAGAAAAGAGCCGGTTAAAGGGGTCGAGATAGAAATTTTTGGTATGGAAAAAACCGGCGCCCAGGCTGGTGCGTTTTCTGTTATAAAGATAAAAGGCCTGAATATTGGACTGGTCGATTGTATTAACAAGGTCGGTGGCAATAAAGATTTGGTGGTTACCCAGATAATCAGAGAAGACAAAGAAGGTCTGCCCTCTTAGGCCAAAAAAAGTATCGTAACCAATGCCGCCGCCAATATAGTCGGGTGTGAATTTTGTCTTGTAGTTTCTGATTACAAAATCTTCCCCAGGTTGCGGCAATTTGATATTGTCAAATTCTTTGGGCTCTTTCACCGGCCTGATAATGTCTTCATCTTCGGGAATGTCAAACATCAGAGTATCCAGCGGATCTTTCTTGTTGTCGCCAACAAATACAAATTCGTCGTCGTGGATTCCTGTTTCGGTAATAATTTTTTCTCTGGTTGTTGAATCTGCTCTGGCTGTACTATCTGAGATGAGTGAATCTTCTTCTGCTTCATACTGCGCATAATCGTCTGTAAGCGATGCAATCTCGGTGGTCTGAGCCGTATTTGCTGCCATAACCGAGTCAGAACTTTCTTCGGAAGCGTCTACAGACATAATACTTTTGAGTAAATCGTATTCTGATTTGGCAAAAGCAGTCAATTCAATTATCCCTTCTTCCCCAACGGGAATTATTTCTTTCATCAGAAAGATATCGAAAGCGCCGTTGTGGAAGGCTTCAAAGACGAGCTTCTTGTTGCTGGGAGACCATGATACAGAGATTATGCCGGTAAGAATATCAGTTATCGCAAAATTCTTCAGTTCACCTTCGGTACCTGCCGAATCCAGATAGGCTATATACAAATTATCTATGCCGTTGCGCGACGAAATGAAAGCAAGCTTGGAGCCATCGGGTGAAATCATCGGCGCTTTATTTTGTCCCTTGCCTACGCTTAAGTGTTCAAGTTTTTCTGTGTCGATTTCTAAACTGAATAAATTATAGAAGCCATATTGAAAGCCGCCCGGCATCAGTACCTGGTGATGAGTATAGACGTGCGCTTCGGCCAGACTGTCAACATCCGGATTTGTGGGATGCGGCCTGTCAGATGAAAATATAAGCGAGCGTGAATCTTTGGTCCAGGTGGGGTCTAAGTCATCAAAGCGGTCGTTGGTCAGCTGAGTTATTTCGTCACTCTCCAAATTATATACATAAACATCTCTTTGCAAAACCCTGAGAGCTGTAAAGGCAATTTTCTTTCCGTCCGGTGAGTATTGAGGTGAGCGGATATTGTGAAACTTAAATTTGCGGCGCTTAAAAATGTCCCCTTTTTTCAGATTATAAAACATCAGCGCATCTTCGCCTTTTGACTTGGCCACAAAGACCATATCGCTGCCATCGGGCGAGAATGACATTCCGGAAACATAAGAGTGCAGCGATTCTAAGTCTGCAGATTTGGAACCCTTGACCATCCGCTTGACAACTTTACCGTTTTCTGCCGAGATAAGAACAATTTCCGGGTAATCCCAGCGGTCGGTGAAAATAGCAATATGCTCGCCGTCGGGGGAAAAAACCGGTTTTTCATTAAAGTAAGAACCATCCAGGCGCGAGCGGGTGAGCTTCTCGGAGATTTCGTCTACTTCTTTGCGAGTTACAATATCCGGCCAGTAACGTTTCTTCATCTCTTTGGAGAATTCTTTCCAGAATTCTTTTAGGTCTATGCCGATTGATTCTTTCATGGCCTTATTTAATGTCAGGTAACGTTTGCCTTTGTAGAGAATCTCGCCGATTTTCTTTTCACCGTATTTGTCAGCGATGAATTTTATCATCGCCTGTCCCTGCTTGTAGGCCGCATAGCCGCCAATTGCCCAGGGGGGCTGCAGGTAATTGTTGATGGTGGCATCGCGCACGAACATGTCGGAAAAAGAATCCCAGCCATGGCGCGACGAATATTCGGCGTAGCCTTCGGCAAACCAGAGCGGCGGTGAAAACAGACGGCGGGTGGATATCAGCGATGTCAATAAATTGCCGTAGAGCATATCAAAGATAACGCCGTGGGTCAATTCGTGGTGTAGTACGTGGCGGAGATCTTCGTAGGACCCATTAAAGTGAACAACCATACGCTTCTTGCTGGCTTCGGTAACTCCGCCCAGACCTTCCGGAATGAGAATTGAAATGATATTGGTTTGCTGCAGGTCGTTCTGTGAATTGTAAATGAAAAGCGGAGAGCGCTGTTGAATGTGGTAGTTTAGTTCTTCACTTATCTCGGCGTATGAAGACTCCATTACTGCTGCGGAAAACTCGGCAATTTCGTAGGCATCTTCATAAAAGTAAATATCAAAGTGACGGGTCTGGATATATTTCCAGTCAAAATTTTTGTAGCGAACTTTGTTCTTGCCAAAATAAGTTTCCTGAGCCAGAACATTGCCGGCAAACATTACCAACAGAACAACTGTTATTGGTATTAATCTCTTCATCATAATCACGCCCTTACCTGACGGCTCTTAAACTTTAATTCAAACATCGCTTATACAATGACAGCAAACCAATTATTCCCTCAGCCTCTTTATATCGGCTCCGATTGATGAGAGTTTTTCCTCGAGGTTGCTGTAACCTCTATCTATATGATAAATCCTCAAAATTTCCGATTGCCCTTGTGCCGCCAGACAGGCCACTACCAGTGCTGCTCCGGCTCTGATATCGGGAGCCATGACTTCGGCACCATGAAGTTTTCTGACGCCATTTATTATAGCTTCGCCGCTGGTGACTGTAATATGAGCTCCCAGTCGTCCCAGTTCCATAGCATGCAGATATCTATCTTTAAAAACAGTCTCTACTATATGAGAAGTTCCCGAAGCCACAGAAGCCGCAGCCATTGCGCAGGGCTGCAGGTCGGTGGGGAATCCCGGATAGGGAAAGGTAGTCAAAGAAGCCGGTTTTAGTCTTTTGGGGGCGGTAATATTTATTCTGTTCTTAGAGAACTTAATATTACAGCCCATTTCCATCAATTTATGGTTTACCATAGTCAGCTCATCAGGGTCACAGCCGCTTATCTCCAGTTTGCCTCCGGTCGCGGCCGCAGCATACAAATAAGTTCCGGCTATAAGACGGTCTCCGGCTACTTTATATTCAACAGCTTTTAACTTCCTGACAGGTTCTATAACGACATTCGGAGTTCCGGCGCCGGAAATTTTTGCTCCGGCCTTGTTTAAGAAATTGGCAACATCGACAATCTCCGGATCGCAACCGGCATTGACAATATATGTTTTTTCTTTGGCAAAAACTGCAGCGAACATGACGTTTTCTGTGCCGGTATGCGAGGGTCTGTCAAAATAGACGGTGCCGCCCCTCAGAGGTTTGCCTTCGGCAATCACAAAGCCCCCCCGCTCGGTGACTTTGGCGCCCATTTTTCTAAAAGCAGTAATATGAAAATTGACCGGCCTGGCCCCAATCGAGCAGCCGCCCGGCAGAGCAATTTTTGCTTTTCCCAGACGAGATAAAACCGGCCCCAGGACCAAAAACGAGGCCCGCATTTTGCGCATCAGGTCATAGGGAGCGGTATCTTTGCCGACATCTTTGGCGTTAATCGTCATAACATGAGCTTTTTCATCGTAGCTGACTTTGGCGCCTAAGTGCGTCATTACTTCTATAGAAGTGAAGATATCTCTTAAGGGCGGAACATTTCGGATTACAGTTTCGCCTTTGTCAATTAAGAGAGAACCTAAAATGATTGGCAAAGCGGCGTTCTTGGAGCCTTCGACTTTGATTGAGCCGGATAGCTTTTTGCCGCCTTTTATAACAAATTTATCCATTCTGTTCCTTATAAACGCTTAGCTCTGATTTGGCCTCATTTTATAGATATAGAAAAAAAGTCCTGCTTCTTAGTCTATATATCGGCATTCAATTTGTGGAAATGGGGGTTAAAGATAAAGTTTTTACTTTTTTGATTACTAGCCAACCGCTGACTCGGCCAGTTCAAAACTTTCATGAACCCGCATGAAAAACTCTATCGCTTCTCCCCGGCAGTAATCCGGGTTGGTCCAGGGCAGGCGCCGGAACTGCCCTCGGGCATATATCAGAGCCAGTTCGGCATAAACACCATCTTTTAAGTAAACCCGATGGTTAAGCTCGCGGTGGCTGGCCATCGTTAGATTCGAGGAGGTTAAAATACCCGGGTCGATATTTACGGTGCGGAAATCGTAGCCCGCAGTCTGGTCGGCAAAATTCGGTTCTATCTTATGGCAGATTTTTTTCATATCAGCCAGAGAGCCACGCTCGGCCAGTCTTTCAAATGAGAAAAACCGCCTGAGTAGTTCATTGCCCATCTCTTCTGTATACATTTCAGATTTGCTGCAGTCGATTTCAAGAGTCTCGTATTGCACCGGCCCGAATTTGCGCTCCAGCGCTTTGAGCGAATCGGACAGCGGATCCAGCGAAGAGTAGATTATTGAGACTATCGGTCTGCCTTTGGTAGGTTCTTGTACACGTGCCATAGTAGGGAGCATGATAGATGTGTAAAACGCCTGAAATCAACAATAAAGCTGGCTAAGGTCTCCTATTCCACGGCTCAACTGTCCCTATAATCGATTCTTTCGCATCATTTTCAATGGCCCTGATTACCCCATCGCAGATTTCATTATTGGTTAGCCATCGTGAGGTCTCCCGCTCTACTATGAAGCCAAGCAAAATTGTTCGGAAATCTATATTGTCTAATGAATCGAAATCTTTGGAGATATCTTTTTTTTCAAGTGAGGGGTCGGCTGTGGCGCTGGAAAGAAGCTGATAGTATTTGCACTTTGTTTGATTATTTTGTTTGTCGATCGTTTCTGCAATAATTCTGGCTGCTTCTGGCGCTTTGGAAGCATGTATCCAGCAAATGGCCAGTTCTACCGGGCCGTGTGTAATGATTGATTTTTTGAGTCCGCTTGTTAACGATGCAGAGTCAGAATAATCCAGAGAAATTGAATTGATCGAACCGACCAATTCTTTGGCTTCAGAGGCAAGGCGGTTTAACCGCTTTTTATTTCTTGCAATAACAGTAACTGTGTTAGCACTTTTGCATAAATGACGGCAGACATCGTATAGCATACCGGTACCGCCGACTACCAGAATATGCGCCATTAGTTTTTCCTCCGCATCGCCCGGTAATCTTCTCTGGTAATGGCGTACATATAAGCGTCTTTGATGCGTTGGCGATGACGATAATAGTTGCGATGCCGGCCTTCGTATTTGAAACCGCAACTTTTGAGAAGCTTCTGTGAAATTACATTATCTGGCAGCGTTGGGGCCTGCACCCGCTGTAGTTTTAGTTCTTTGAAACAAAATTTTAAAGCCAGACCAATCGCTTCGGGCATTATCCCCCGCCCTCGGAATTTCTTGGCTAACCAGTAACCAATTTCGGCCTTTTTATGAATAGCGCTGACATCGTGAATGCCGAGCGTTCCGACAACTTCGCTGGCATCGTTTGGCACAATGCCAAAAATATAGGTAGTTCCTTTACGCGCAAACTTGTGGGATTTTCTTATAAATGTTTCAATATTTTCGACGGTGTTTGGCGAAGGCACAAAAGTATAACGGGGAATTTCTGCTGATTTCGTGTACTTAAAAATTGAAGGGACATCTGACTTTTTCAGAGGTCTTAGTATAATGCTTTTGCCTTTTAGTTCGGTGGTCATTTTTGGTTCCTTGAACTACTTAAAGCTGTCAGGTGAGGGCGCCTTACAGCACTCTGTCAGAGTTCGTCATTGCGAGGAGCGAAGTGACGCGGCAATCTCGCTTTAACTGCTACATCCTTTATCTCCTCACAGGCATTAGATACTAAGTCGCTCAAATAAATCAACTATTCAACTAATAGAAACGCCTATTTGACTGCCTCTCCCTCTCAGCCTATATTTGATTTTACGCTTATGAAACAAAAGTCAAAACCACAACGAATCAGAGCCGCCAGAGGCAGTTCGCTTTCCTGCAAGGGCTGGCATCAGGAAGCGGCGCTGCGGATGCTCAATAATAATCTTGACCCGCAGGTTGCCGAAAAACCTGATGAACTAATAGTATATGGCGGTTCGGGCAAAGCTGCCCGCAACTGGCAGGCCTACCACTCAATAGTCGATTCACTAAAAACATTAGAAAATGATGAAACGCTACTGATACAGTCCGGTAAACCGGTCGGGGTTTTTCGCACGTATGAGCAGGCCCCGCGCGTTCTGATAGCCAACTCCAACTTAGTGCCGAAATGGGCGACCTGGGAAAAATTCCGCGAACTGGAAAAGCTGGGGCTCATAATGTACGGCCAGATGACCGCCGGCAGCTGGATATATATCGGCACCCAGGGAATTATCCAGGGAACATATGAAACTTTTGTGGCGGCAGCGGCTAAGCATTTCGGTGGGAAACTAAACGATCGCTGGATATTGACCGGCGGTATGGGCGGCATGGGCGGCGCTCAGCCACTGGCTGCGACAATGGCGGGAGCTTCAATACTGGTGGTCGAAGTTGACGAAAGCCGTATCGACCGGCGGGTTGCTCAGGGTTTTTGTGATGTCAAAGTTCATTCACTTGATGAAGCTTTGAAACTGATAGATGAACATACTAAAAAAACTCAGCCGATTTCAATCGGCTTAGTCGGCAACTGTGCTGAGATTTTCCCGGAGATTGCCAGCCGCTCTGTTCTGCCGGATATAGTGACCGACCAGACCTCGGCCCACGATGAACTAAACGGCTATATTCCAAAAGGCTTAAGCGTGAAAGAAGCCGGAACACTTCGCGAGAAAAATCCGGACGAATATATTAAGCGTTCGTTTGAGTCGATGGTCCTGCACTGCCAGGCGATGGTGGATTTGCAAAAGTCCGGAAGCATTGTCTTTGACTACGGCAACAATTTGCGCGGTCAGGCCGAAACGGCCGGATTCAAAGACGCCTTTGCCTATCCCGGATTTGTGCCGGAATATGTGCGGCCGCTTTTTTGTGAAGGTAAGGGACCTTTCAGATGGGTGGCTTTGTCTGGTGATCCCAAAGATATTTTTCTGACCGATGAAGTTATCTTAAAAGAATTTTCATACAACCAGCCGCTCAGGCGCTGGATAAAAATGGCGCGTGAAAAAATTCCTTATCAGGGTCTTCCGGCTCGTATCTGCTGGCTTGGCTACGGCGAGCGCGCCCGCTTTGGTGAGATCATAAATGACCTGGTCAAGAGCGGCAAGATATCAGCGCCGATAGTAATCGGCCGTGACCACCTGGACTGCGGCTCGGTGGCCTCGCCAAATCGTGAGACCGAAAATATGAAAGACGGCTCCGACGCCATAGCCGACTGGCCTCTCTTAAACGCCCTGCTAAATACGGCTTCCGGCGCCAGCTGGGTCTCCATTCATCATGGCGGTGGTGTCGGTATCGGCAATTCTATCCATGCCGGTATGGTGGTAGTGGCCGACGGCACCAAAGAGATGTCCGAGCGCATAAACCGGGTCCTGACCAACGACCCGGGTATCGGAGTAGTGCGTCATGCTGATGCCGGCTATGAAAAGGCTCAGGAGTTTTCCAAAGAGCATAAAATCAAGATTCCTAAATTATGAAGCACCCTAACAAAGCCACCCTGTTGATAAAAAACGCCAGGCAGCTGATTACCATGTCCGGCCCGGTGCCGCGTATCGGCCCTCAGATGAAAGAGCTGGGATTAATTGAAAACGGCGGACTGGCTGCCGCTGGCGATGAAATTATCGCAGTCGGAAAATCCGACAAAATTGAGGGACAGACACAAGTAGCGGAAAATTGCCTTGTTATTGACGCCGATGGCGGCGTAGTCACACCCGGTCTGATTGATCCGCATACCCATCCCGTATTTTCGATGACTCGCCAAAATGAATTCGAAATGCGGACACTGGGCAAAACCTATGAAGAGATTGCTGCAGCCGGCGGCGGCATTCGTTCTTCGGTGCGTGACCTTAGAGCGACCCCAAAAGAAATTATTATGGACAAGACCAGAAAAAGGCTCGACCGGCTGCTAAAGCATGGCGTGACCACGGCCGAGGCAAAATCTGGTTACGGCCTTACTACCGAATCCGAACTGATGCAGCTGGAGATTATTAAAGAACTAAATAGTTCCCATCCGATTGATCTGGTGCCGACATTTCTGGGGGCGCACGAAGTTCCCGATGAATATCAGAACAATCGCCAGAAATATATTGAAATTATCATCAATGAAATGCTGCCGGTCGTAGCCGAAAGAAAACTTGCCGAATTTTGCGACATCTTCTGCGAGGAAAACGTATACAACATAGATGAATCCAATAAAATACAGACGGCAGCACGAAAATTGGGCTTGAAACTAAAATTTCATGCCGACGAGCTCAAATCAACCGGCGCAGCAGAACTTGCCGCTTCACTTAAAGCAACTTCGGCTGATCACTTAGTCTATATTTCTGATAACGGCATTAATGCGCTGGCAGAAGCAGGTACTGTGGCAACGCTACTCCCCGGCACTAGTTTTTCACTTCGGAGCAAACAGTACGCCCCGGCCAGAAGATTGATTGAAGCCGGAGCCATTGTGGCGCTGGCGACCGATTGCAACCCCGGCTCAAGCTACAGCGAACATTTTCCGTTTATGGCCTCACTGGCTGCGCTTAATATGAGACTTACTGCTGCTGAAGCAATTTCTGCTATGACTGTTAATGCCGCCTGTGCTGTGGCGAAAGAGAAATCTGCCGGAAGGCTTGAGACAGGCCTGCCGGCCGATATTGTAATATGGGATATGGCTGACTACCGCGAATTGCCCTATCATTATGCTGTCAATCTGGTGACCCACGTTATAAAGAGCGGGAAACTGGTGGTCGAGAATTAGTGTTATGAGAAAGGCACCCTTCGACAAGCTCAGGGTGAAGATTATTTCTGGAATTAGCTTAAATCTCTGGAATCGTCATACTGAACTGGATATAATAGTCATACTGAGCGGACAAAGTCTCGAGTAGTCGCGGGAGTCAAAATATGGTAACTTAAGAAATAAAATGAACAGAAATTTCATACATATCGCCTTGCTGGCACTGGCTGCATTTTTACTGTCCGGCTGCTTCTATTCTTTTAACCCAAAAGGGAAACTTGATATAAACTCAGTAGCTATCCAGAGATTCGAAAACATGACTGCCGAGTTCGGTATCGAAGATCGCATGACCGATGCTGTCATTGATGCTTTTATTGCCGACGGTACCATGCGGGTACTACCGGGCGATCAGGCAGAGGCGATTTTGGAAGGTTCGCTGGTCAGTTATGTCCGCAAACCCTATGAATATGATGAGTCGGATCAGGTGACATCATATGTAGTGGAAATGGATTTTGTTATTCATCTCAAAAAACCCGGCGATGATTCCGATTTTTGGACTGAAACGATGAGCCAAAGAGGCGTTTATGACTTACTTACCGAAACAGAAGAAGACGCCCGCCTGAAGGCAATAAATCTACTTGTCGAAGCAATTATTAATAGGACGACCAAAAGCTGGTAAGTCTATATTGCCTTGAAAGTGGAAATTGGTTGACATTAAAGAGCATCTAAAGTTTAATCGAATTAGAAAGTTTTTTTTATGATTAAAACTAACTCCATACTAACTCTACTGGCTGTCGCTATCGTTCTTTGTGCCAGCAATGCTGCTGTGGCAGGCGGGATTAACTCAAACGCCGGAACTTCGGCATTTCCATTTTTAAAAATAAATGTCGGTGCCAGAGCAGTATCAATGGGCGGCGCTTTTACCGGTCTGGCAGATGACGAGTCTGCCCTTTATTATAATCCGGCAGGGATTGCCTCATATGATCAGAAGAGATTTATAGCCGGCTATCTAAACTATTTTGATGACATCCAGTCAGGGTTCCTGGGTTATATCAAACCGATAAAGCGCGATAAAATTATTTTGGGTTTTCACATATCGTATCTGAATTATGGAGAATTTTTTGAGACTGACTCGGTCGGGAATCTGCTGGGGAATTTTTCCGGCGGTGATCTGGTGCTGGCTGGCACTATTGCTTTCAAAAAGGGCTATAGCTGGAAATTTGGTGCTACCACGAAAATCATATACGAAAAGATTCAAGATTTTTCTGCAGCCGGATTGGCCTTTGATTTGGGAGCTAAATATACCAGCGACCGAGAATATGTCAACGCCGGCCTGGCTGTTCAAAATCTCGGTTTCCAGCTTTCCGGACTGGGAGATGAAACCAGCAAATTGCCTTTAACCGTGCGCGGCGGTGGATCAATAAAACTTCGCCGGCTGCCGCTACTTCTGGCAGCAGATTTAATTTTGCCGGTCGACAATGATCTCTCGTTTGCATTTGGCGGAGATTACAGCGGACTCAAGCCGTTTTATATCCGGGCCGGATGGAACACCTTTGGTTCAAATTACCGCGCCGCCAAATCTGAAGACAGCTGGGCTGGCCTGGCGCTTGGGTTCGGTTTTGATTTTAAAAATTCTATGCATATAGCTTATGCTTTCACGCCCGGCGCAGAGCTGGGCGATAACCATCGCATAACTCTAACAGGAGGGCTTTAGTGGTGAAGACTGTTAAGAGCATACTGGTATTCCTGATTGCTTTATCAATAGTATTACTTTCTGTTTCATGTGGTAGTTCAGGACCGGCAGGGCCGCGCGCTGCCGTAATAGAACTTTTTGGCGCTATGGAAAAAAATGACCAGGCCGCGCTGGCGCATCTGCTGGACCTTTCAGCGCTGATGAAAAACTCTGAGTTCGACTACGCCCTCAAAACCGAAGACGAGCCCCGACAATTTACCTCTCCTATCGAAATTCTCGAAGATATGACCGGCGACGGACTGACTAAAAAGCGCTGGTTCTCTTTTCAGCGGATTGTCAGCGAGGTTGAAATGTTTGGCGAGACTGCCACAGTCGAAGTTACTTTTGTTGATAAAAAAAGCTCCATAAACTACCTGACAAAGTTTGGAGTCCATATCGTAAACGAGAAATGGAAAATCTATACCTTTAAGGCCGAATAGTATTGTATTTATCTTTTTGTGTGGCAACATCTTAAGAGCTAAGATGCACTTGCCTTTAGCTTTTTACTCTGTCTGATATTCTCTGAAAGAATCTATGGGATTAAACGAAACTCTGCATATATTCGTTTTTAAAGGGCAGACAAAATCTGCTACCTTGTGATAGGGGTTGAATTCTGTCTTGAGTGTATATATATTAGACGCTCTAAGATTTTGAAGGAGAGAAATTAAAATGAAAAGATATTTGAGCATAGTCGCTTTAGCATTACTAGTGACTTTTGTTTTTGCAACTTCATGTCGAGACGATATTTTCCTGGAGCCGTTACCTACTCTTGAAGGTACCTACGATGGCAATTACGTAGTTATAGACGGC
>JADFPZ010000271.1 GCA_022562075.1 Candidatus Zixiibacteriota bacterium
GCAGTTTGGCGTCCTCTGTGCGCCTGAACTCAGCCGGAATAGCAGCTAAGATTTCCTTTTCACCGGACTGTAAATCTGGCAGAGTATAACCTGTCCGGCCGGTTTTTGACTTGTCGTAAATTAGTTTGCCGTCGTCAAATGATCTTGGTTTCAAGAATTATTCACCTCTGAGTTTTCTAACCTGCTTATTGGCATATTCTACATCTTCAGACTCCGGCCAGTTCTTCACGAAATTTGCATAGGCGGTTATCGCCTGAGCGGTATCCCCTTTGTCCCGGTAGGAAATGGCAATGTAAATTTCTGCCTCTTCTGCAAGATATAAGCCTTTGTACTTTTCCATTATACCGCTGTAAACTTCAAGAGCCTTTTCAAACTCTTTACCGCGGCGGTGAGTATGGCCGACATAAAGCATTCCCTTGCCTTCGAACTGAGTACCGGCGAAATCGATTACAATCTGCTTATAAGCTGCCATGGCGTCATCATCTTTTTTATTGCGGCGCATCATGTCCGCTATCGCCATTGAGGCTTCGCCTGAAAGAGAATCCTTGTCGGCACCGCTTAATATTTTATCAAACCATACTCTGGCGTTTTCGGAGTCGCCGCGATACTTGTATTTGTCAGCCAATGTATAATACAATGAACGGTCTTCGCTCTTTAGGGCGTCAGCAAGCACCGCTTGCAAAGTACCAATGCCTTTTTGATAGTCTGACATAGTTTTGATGAATTCATCGATTTCGAGATAACCGGATATGCGGTCAATCTCTTCACCGCTGCTTGAAGTAAGCACAAAGGTCGGGTAACCTTTTACGCCGAACTTTTTGGCTAAAACAGTGTCTACCTCGGCATTGACTTTGGCCATTACTACTTCGTTGGTGAAATAGTCGATCGCTTGGGCGGTCGTCATTTGTTCTTTGTCGAACTTCTTGCACCAGCTGCACCAGTCCGTGTAAAAATCAATAATAATGGGCTTGCTGCCAGCGGCTGCCAGCTCTTTGGCCTTTTCAAAATCTTCCACATGGGGAGCTTTGGTGACCTCATCGGCATCCTGAGCGAAAGCTGACAGGCTTAAAATAAACAGCAAGACAAAAATTAGTAAAGTTGACCGCTTTTTCATAACTCTCTCCTGATTTTGCGTGTGGTTCATCTGATTATTTATTTCTTATAACATTTTCTGTCTTAGGAAACTTCTCATAATTAGTTTTGCTTCAATCTTAAAATCACGGGGGACCATCATCAGTTTTTCATCATCAAAACCGGACAGTTCAAAGAGGCGGTCATCGTCAAGTGGCGCCTTGAATGGTTTGGCGAAACTAGAGGGAATTATGACCGATGGAATATTGTTGGAATCCATTATTCGCTTGGCCTGTTCCAGGATCTTGGTACCGCTCAATTGCCCGACAACTACCCAGCTGTCATCAGGAGCTTCGGCTACCGGTCTGGTCGATTCAAGCTGCTCTATAAGTTCATTGTTACATTCCGGACAAATTATGATATCGACCTGAAAATCTGAATTGCAGTTGGGACAAAATACCACTTAAATTATTCCTTTCTGTGCCATTTTTCGCCGAGAGTCATTTCAAGCGTCTCGTCGGCCTGGTCGGCATACTCTTGGGGAACTAAAATTTCGAACCCCGCTGATGAATTTGAGTGAAAGGGTGCCAGGGGCAGCCCGACATTTCCAAAAAATCCGGATTTCGAAAACAGAACTGCCGGTATGTCACAGGATTTGAGAGTTTCCAGTCCCAGATCTGCCAGCATCTTATCTTCTATAATACCCAGCATGACCCACTCTTTGGTTTCAGACTCAGAGTCTTTGGGGTCGCTGCCACAGACATAGCAGGTCTGGAGATCACCCGATAATTCACTTTTACATACTGGACAATACACCGGATACCGACAACTCCTTTAGTCCTTCGACTAGTTTATCAATTTCAGTTTCTGTTCTTTTCTCAGTAGCGGCGACAATCAAACAGTCGTCCAGACCGCTATACCAGTTGCCGGCATTGATGCCCGGCAGAATGTTCTGGGCCACCAATGTCTCAATAACTTTTTTGGCAGGGACCGGCGTCCGCAGCGCAAACTCCCTGACAAACGAGCCTTTGAAGTACGGTTCATAGCCTTCAAGAGCGGTAATCCTTTCAAAGGCATTCTGCGCTTTTTCCATAGACAATAGCGCAACTTTTTTAAGACCGGTTTTCCCCAGCAAGGTCATATAAATAGTCGCGGCGGTAGCGCACAAAGCCTGATTGGTACAGATGTTCGAGGTTGCCTTTTCACGGCGGATATGCTGCTCTCTTGTCTGAAGAGTCAGAACAAAGCCGCTTTTGCCGTCTACATCTTTGGTGCGACCGGCAATCCTGCCCGGTACATAACGTACAAGTTCTTTTTTGGTTGCAAAAAACCCTAAAAGAGGTCCCCCAAACGAAAGCGGTATACCGAGCGGCTGACCCTCGCCGACAACTATATCGGC